>NZ_PZKQ01000023.1:0-107041 GCF_003046645.1 Escherichia sp. MOD1-EC6475
AGCGAATCAGCAAGCTGATTCCTGTTACCGTTCGACTTGCATGTGTTAGGCCTGCCGCCAGCGTTCAATCTGAGCCATGATCAAACTCTTCAATTTAAAAGTTTGATGCTCAAAGAATTAAACTTCGTAATGAATTACGTGTTCACTCTTGAGACTTGATATTCATTTATCGTCCGAGGACGTTAAGAATCCGTATCTTCGAGTGCCCACACAGATTGTCTGATAAATTGTTAAAGAGCAGTGCCGCTTCGCTTTTTCTCAGCGGCGCGGGGTGTACATAATACGATTTCCCGCTTCGAAGTCAAGCATTTAATTTTGCTTTTCTTCGTGAGGTCCTCCGTGGAACCCCGCTGACCCGGCGGCTTGCGTGCCGTTGTTCCGTGTCAGTGGTGGCGCATTATAGGGAGTTATTCTGAGCTGACAAGAGGAAATTTAAAATAAATTTCCAACCGCGCAAGTTTCAACCAAATCAGTCTAAAACTGCCAATTTTTCGAGCGTTTTGAAGCCATAACGCTGTAAA
Organism: Escherichia sp. MOD1-EC6475; assembly: GCF_003046645.1. Taxonomy (NCBI): domain Bacteria; kingdom Pseudomonadati; phylum Pseudomonadota; class Gammaproteobacteria; order Enterobacterales; family Enterobacteriaceae; genus Escherichia; species Escherichia sp. MOD1-EC6475. The sequence continues at coordinate 522 of NZ_PZKQ01000023.1, forward strand.
ACGGGCAATAATTGTTCTGCTTCTGGCGTCATTGCCATACAAAAGGCAACATTCGCATCGGCAGATTTTGCTTCCGGGGCTTCATGTTCTAACAACCAGGCCGTTCGGCGCGCAATTGCTGCGCCAGAATCTACCAGTCGGGTTCCCTCTGGCAGCACCTGTAACAGTTCATCTTGTAATAGAGGGAAATGAGTACAACCCAGAACAACGGTATCTGGTGGCTCTTTCATTCTTAACCATGGGCGCAGGATACGTTTTAGCGCATCCAGAGAAATTTCTTCGCCATGCAGCTTCGCTTCAGCCAGTTCAACCATTTCTGCCGAGCCCAGCATCTCTATCTGGCATTCATTAGCGAAACGCGCAATCAGCTCATGGGTATAAGAACGTTTCACCGTACCGCGTGTTGCCAGCAATCCAACAATACCATTAGCGGTCAAACGCGCTGCGGGTTTAATCGCCGGCACGACGCCGACAACCGGGAAAGCGAACTTTTCGCGCAAAGCAGGAAGTGAAACGGTGCTGGCGGTGTTGCAGGCCACTACAGCCAGCGCAAGGGGATAACGCTCTTGCACCGCAGTGACAATTTCCACTACGCGCTCAACAATAAACTCTTCGCTTTTTTCGCCATACGGGAAAGCGACATTATCGAAAGCATAAATGTAATGGAGATCCGGTAAGAGACGCCGGATCTCGTCATAGACCGACAGCCCACCGACGCCGGAGTCAAACACCAGCACGGTGGGACGTGGTTCAGAAGGTGTAGCTGCCAGACAAGGTGTATTCCCGTCCTGCAGTTTGGTAGCCATAGACTGTCTCGTAATCTTTGTCGAACAAGTTGGCTATTTTACCACGAACAGTCAGATGAGAGGTGACCGGATACGCAACCGCAAGATCCCACAAGCTCACACCGCCCATTTTAACGGTTTGATAAGGATAAGATGAGTAATCCTTATCATAGCGAGTGCCTAAATACTGATAAGTAATACCCCAGTCGAAGTCATACAGTTGCCAGTCGAGCTGATATTTCACCTGCTGTTTAGCGCGACGTAACAACGGCGTGTCGGTAATCGCGTTACGCGCATCGACATAATCATAACTCACCGTATGCGTCAGCGGTCCGGTATCAAAATTGGCGGTCGCCTCGACGCCCTTAATCCGCGCTTTCCCTTCGTTGTAGTATTTCAGGGTGTGATCATCGTAATCGATCAAGTCACTAACATCGTTACGATATCCGGAAATACGCCAGTTCACTCCAGCTGTTAAGCCTTCAAACGCCCCTTCCCACTGTTTGCTTTTCTCAGGATTCAGATCCGGATTACCGTAGAAGCCGTAGAGTTGCCCAAGATTAGGTGCCTTGTACGACGTGCCATAAGAAGCGATAAAACGATAGCCTTCGATGAATTCCCAACCGGCACTCGTTTGCCAGGTTCCATGACGACCAAACTGTGAGTTATCGTCGCTGCGTGCAGCACCTTCAAAGGTAAAATCGCCGACTTGTTGCAATCCGGTCAGATAGAGACCGGTGTTACGTTGATCATACCCATCCTCAACATAACCAGTACCCGGCGTCGTAGTCTGTTTCTGCCAGTCAACGCCCGCGCCAATATTACCGTGGCCAACGGTAACGTTATTTGCCCACTGGACGGTATATTGCTTCATTTCATCAAGCGTTGCGGACGAATCATAACGACCATAATGCGGATCGTAGTTGTAATCTTTGCTGTGGCTGTAGCTGGTAATCAGTTGTGATTTAATCAGCTCGCCGTTATAGCGCAGCCCGGCATCCCAGCTTTGGCTATAGAGTTTGCGAGTATCGAGCAGCGGCGAGCCTGGAGAATAATACGCGTCATAATTAGTACGATTATCATAGCCATAGCCGCGCACAAAGCCGCTCCAGGCATCGGTAAAATTATGTTCCAGCGCACCATAAAGCGTTTTGCTTAAGAAACCATCGTTATCTGGCTGCGCTTGCGTTCCGGTATTGCCATAGGCGACAACATCATAACCATGGGTATAAGCGTAATCGCCCAACAAGGTTACCCGAGTCTTATCCCCCAACTGCTGTTGCGTAGAGACATCGTAGTTCTGATAACTATTGCTTCCCCATCCCGCTGAAATTTCCGTTCCGGGTTCATCGCGTGTCGTGATGATATTCACCACCCCGCCTATTGCATCGGAACCATAAACGGCGGATCTCGGCCCACGGATATATTCAACACGCTGGACAAGCGCAATAGGGAACTGGCTAAGGTCAGCAGAACCACTCACCCCTGCCAGATTCAGGCGTACACCATCAATTAACACCAACACATGACTGGCGTTAGTGCCGCGAATAAAAATAGATGAGAGCTGACCTGAACCGCCGTTTTGGGTGATATCCACGCCCGGGAGACGGCGCAGCACATCATTGACTGAGGTCGATTGCCAGCGGTCGATATCCTGACGCGTCACAACGGTAGTGGGAGCAAGCACAGTGCTGCGCGGCTGTTCAAAACGGTTAGCAGTAACGACGAGAGTATCCGGGCTGGTATCCTGTGCCCAAGCGGAAAAGGCTGTGACAGAACACGCCGTCAGCAGCGAAGCTTTTTTAATCATTGTAAAGCATCCACAATAGAAGAAGGATGCCGCAGGTTTCATCAATATTACGCGATGATGAGAACCAGATGCGACGTTAGCCGGCAGGTCTTCGGGCTTGGAGGGGTATCTGAAGATACAAAGAGATGATGACTTCCCACCGGATGGCAGTGTCCGCATTACGCAATCATCGCACCTTTCCTTACCGCTGCGCGTCAGCTCCAGATTCGCACTGGATTCCCTATTAACTCACAGGACCGGCGAGAGGATGCTACAGGTTGTAACAAGTTGCTGTCCAGACGTAGCTCACAAATAGGAATACATCAAGATCTGGACATCTGATGAGCAATCCCTACAATCGCCGCGTACATTTCATTTTCAGGATACATCATGACCCCCGAACACCTTCCAACAGAACAGTATGAAGCGCAGTTAGCCGAAAAAGTGGTACGTTTGCAAAGTATGATGGCGCCGTTTTCTGACCTGGTTCCGGAAGTGTTTCGCTCGCCGGTCAGCCATTACCGGATGCGTGCAGAGTTCCGCATCTGGCACGATGGCGATGACCTGTACCACATCATTTTCGATCAACAAACCAAAAGCCGCATCCGCGTGGATAGCTTCCCCGCCGCCAGTGAACTTATCAATCAGTTGATGGGCGCGATGATTGCGGGTGTGCGCAATAATCCTGTTCTACGCCATAAGCTGTTCCAGATTGATTATCTCACCACGATGAGTAATCAGGCGGTGGTTTCCCTGCTGTACCATAAAAAGCTGGATGACGAATGGCGCCAGCAGGCAGAAGCCCTGCGCGATGCACTGCGAGCGCAGAACCTGAATGTGCATCTGATTGGTCGGGCAACGAAAACCAAAATCGAGCTGGATCAAGATTACATCGACGAACGTCTGCCGGTCGCAGGGAAAGAGATGATCTACCGTCAGGTGGAGAACAGTTTCACTCAGCCGAACGCGGCGATGAACATTCAGATGCTGGAATGGGCGCTGGACGTAACCAAAGGCTCAAAAGGCGATTTACTGGAGCTGTACTGCGGCAACGGTAATTTTTCATTAGCTCTGGCGCGCAATTTTGATCGAGTATTAGCCACCGAAATCGCTAAGCCGTCGGTCGCTGCTGCGCAATACAACATTGCCGCTAACCATATTGATAACGTACAAATTATTCGTATGGCAGCGGAAGAATTTACCCAGGCAATGAATGGTGTGCGCGAATTTAACCGTTTACAGGGTATCGATTTAAAGAGTTATCAGTGCGAAACCATTTTTGTCGACCCGCCGCGCAGCGGTCTGGACAGTGAAACCGAGAAAATGGTGCAGACGTATCCGCGTATTTTGTACATTTCCTGCAACCCGGAAACGTTATGTAAGAATCTGGAAACATTAAGCCAGACGCACAAAGTTGAACGTCTGGCTCTGTTTGATCAGTTCCCCTACACGCACCATATGGAGTGCGGCGTGTTACTGACGGCGAAGTAAAACCCATGCCGGATGCGCCAGCATCCGGCATCTTACCGATTACTCAGCAACTTCCTGCTTACGGTTACGCATCTTCGCGCCAATCCAGAACACCATAATGACCGACAACACAGCCGGGAAGAAGTTAGAACCGATATCCGGATATTCCGCACGAACCACGGTGCTGTACAGCAGAACGCCGAGAATAAAACAGGCGGCAGCCAGCCCCGGCAAGCCTACTGGCATAGTACGATTAAGATAACGTTGATGCAGGCAGTAAACTGTCAGCACCAGGGAAATAATCGGGAATACAGAAAATGGCACAATGGAGCTAAACAGCGCCGCAAAAGTACCATTGATCGATAAGCCTGCAACCAGCGCCAGCAGCAGCGTACCTCTATCTTGATTTGCTTGTTTCATTACTCGTCCTTCACATTTCCCGGAATAATTGCGGTTTTTTCTTGTTCACGGCGATACCAGTAATAAGCCCCTTTCGAAATCATTCGCAGTTGCAGTACCAGTCGCTCTTCTAATTGCCGACGTTGTTCGACGCCGACGTCCAACGCCTCAGCACCCGCACTGAAGACAATCGTCACCATTGCTTCGGCTTGCGCTTCAGTAAACGCACGAGGCATATGGTTTTCGAGTTCCAGATAGTCCGCAAGTTCCGCAATGAAGTGCTGAATTTCACGCGCAACAGCGGCACGAAACGCAGCGGAAGTGCCGGAGCGTTCCCGCAATAATAACCGGAAGGCGTTAGGATTATTACCGATGAACTCCATAAATGTGGAGACCGAGGTGCGGATCACACTCCCGCCTTTGGCAATACGCTGACGCGCCTGGCGCATGAGTTGGCGCAGCATCAAACCGCTCTCATCAACCATGGTCAGACCAAGTTCGTCTACGTCGCGGAAATGCCGGTAAAAAGAGGTGGGAGCAATGCCCGCTTCTCGCGCCACTTCACGCAAACTCAGGCTGGCGAAGCTGCGTTCAGCACTTAATTGGCTAAATGCGGCTTCCACCAGCGAACGGCGGGTTTTTTCTTTTTGTTGCGCTCTTACGCCCATCACAATGTCTGAATCCTTGCCAAAAGTACTGCTGGCACTATACCAGAGAATGAACATACTGGATTGCTCCAGTGTTGTGAATGAACGGTAACGCAATAAAACATATTTACTGAAGCTCTTTGGCTGGTTCTTTCACAAACAACAACGCCAGCATCGACAGCAACGTGCCTCCGCCCAGATACCACGCCGGAGCCGTCAGGCTATCCAGTAACACGATAGATTGCGTGGCGAAATATTGTGCAAAACCACCAAAAATTGCCACACCAATGCTATAAACCAGCGCGAAGCCCAATGCCCGAATCCGTTTCGGCAATAGTTCGGAAATCAGCAACATTACCGGCACACCGCCAAGCGTAGTAAAGCTGACCATCACGAAAACCACCGTCAGCAACATGCCAGGGCTTGGGTAATTCACCAACAGCCAGAACGAAGGCCAGCTACAGAGAAGCACCATCACACGGGAGATTAAAATCAGCTTTTTACGCCCGACCGAATCACACAGCATCCCCACCAGCAGCGCCCCCACAAAGGTAATAACACCCGCCAGTAACATCGCTGCATGAGAATAATGTTGAGGCATCGCCAGATACTTCGCCGCCCAGGTGCCGTAGTAAAAGAGGGAGATATAGGTTGCTACCGTACTGCCAATCGCGAGTAAAACACCGTTAGCGAGAGTCGCTTTATGTTGCAGAAGCAGGGAAAACGTACTTTCGCTGGCAGCAGCACTCTTCTTATTCGCCACTTCAGGCGCATCATTTTCCAGACTCAGGCGTAGCCAGCAACCGATGGGTGCTAACAGCACACCAATAAAAAACGGCACTCGCCAGCCCCATTCCGCCATTACGGTCTCTGAACCTGTGGCAAACGGCAGCCATGCACTCAACCCTAAAGCGACGACGCCACCAAAGGTCGTTGCCAGCCCCTGGGTCGCCAGCGACCAACTGCTGTAAAAGCCGCGACGATTTGCCGGCGCAGACTCAACCAGCAAAGACATTGAGGCGCCGACTTCACCACCTGCCGCAACGCCCTGAATCAGACGCGCCAGCACCAGCGTCGCCGTTCCCCAGTAGCCCGCCGTCGCATAGGTCGGCGCAATACCGATCATCAGCGTACCGAGGCTATCAGGGCAATAGTGAACACCATTGCCGGTTTGCGCCCGAAGCGATCGGCCCAGGCACCAACGATAATCCCACCGAGCGGGCGCATAAAAAAGCTCACGCCAAAAGTCGCAAATGCCAGTAACAGCGCGACGTTATGATCGGCACTGGGAGGAAAGAAAAGTGTACTGATATAGACCACAAAAAAGTTGTAAACGCCAAAATCAAAAAATTCGAGCGCATTGCCAAACGCCGAAGCAAAAATCACCCGCTTACCGCTGGGCTTTTTCTTTACGCCCACCGATTCATTTACGATCGCCGTCATTCCATGTTCCTTGCCAGAATGTGTTGTTGTGTGTTGTTTTATTTATTGCAACCAGGCTTCCACCAGCGCGCCCCAGTAGCTACTTGCCGGCACCAGACTTGCATCGTTGAAGTCGTATCCGGGGTTATGCACCATGCAGGAACCTTCCCCGACATCACCATTACCGAACAACAGGAAAGCGCCTTTTGGCTGGGCCTCCAGCATGAAAGAGAAATCTTCACTGCCCATCAGCGGCTTGATGCCAAACTCAGCCCTGTCTTCACCAAACGTTTCACAGGCCACCTGGCAGGCAAAGCGCGCCATCGCCTCATCATTCACTAATACCGGAGTGCCGTTAACATGCGTCACATCAGCCGTAGCGCCAAAGCTGACGGCCTGGGCTTGCGCCAATGCAGGAATACGGGACAGAAGGAGTTGCCGGGTTTCACGGCTAAGAGAGCGGACGCTGATTTTCATCTCAGCACTATCCGGAATGACGTTAGCAGCCTCACCCGCAACAATGCTGCCGACGGTAATTACCGCCGCTTCCAGTGGATCGACATTGCGCGACACAATGCTTTGTAATGCGGTGGTGATATGTGCCGCGACCAGCACCGGGTCGATGGCTTTGTGGGGGATCGCACCGTGTCCACCACAACCACGAACCGTAATGTGGAACTGATCCATTGACGCCATCAGCGCCCCGGGCTGGAAGTAAAACTTGCCAACCGGCAGACCCGGCATGTTGTGCATACCGAAAATCACATCGCAGGGGAAACGGTCAAAAAGCCCCTCTTTAACCATAATCTCACCGCCGTTGATCATCTCTTCGGCTGGCTGAAAGATGAGACGCAACGTGCCGTTAAAGCGGCGGGTTTCGGCAAGATAGCGCGCGGCACCCAGCAATATTGTGGTATGTCCGTCATGCCCACAGGCATGCATCAAACCAGGTTGTTTGCTGGACCAGGGTTTGCCGCTATTTTCATAAATCGGTAACGCATCCATATCCGCCCGCAAACCAATACTTTTCTCTCCGTCGCCCACTTTTAAGGTGGCAACCACGCCGGTCGTCGCCAGCCCTTGCTCTACCTCATAGCCCCACTGTCGCAGCTTTTCTGCTACCAACGCGCTGGTTTGAAACTCCTGTAACCCCAGCTCCGGGTTTTCATGGATCCGATGGCGAATCTCGCGCAGTTCTTCCTCAAACCCACGAATATAGTGTTCGATCATCTGCTATTCCCTTATTTATAGATAAACAGGCTAATTGACGGATTTTATTGATGGTATAAATACAAATGCGCCATCAATATAAAATATTTATATATTTGTTTTATAAGAAGATTTCACAAAGACAATAACAAAAAAGCACACTTCAGCAAGATAAAACTGCCAGTCACAAGAAAAAGCGATTAATAGTGAATTAATGAAATGAAAAAGGGGCAGACAACACAAAGGCCGCTCACGATATAGCCGGATAAATGACGGGGATCAATTGGCTTACTCGCGATAAAATGTTACCATTCTGTTGCTTTTATGTATAAGAACAGGTAAGCCCTACCATGCCACATTCCTACGATTACGATGCCATAGTAATAGGTTCCGGCCCCGGCGGCGAAGGCGCTGCAATGGGCCTGGTTAAGCAAGGCGCGCGCGTCGCAGTTATCGAGCGTTATCAAAATGTTGGCGGCGGTTGCACCCACTGGGGCACCATCCCGTCGAAAGCCCTCCGTCACGCCGTCAGCCGCATTATAGAATTTAATCAAAACCCACTTTACAGCGACCATTCGCGACTGCTCCGCTCTTCTTTTGCCGATATCCTTAACCATGCCGATAACGTGATTAATCAACAAACACGTATGCGTCAGGGATTTTACGAACGTAATCACTGCGAAATATTGCAGGGGAACGCCCGCTTTGTTGACGAACATACGCTGGCGCTGGATTGCCCGGACGGCACGGTCGAAACGCTGACCGCAGAAAAATTTGTTATTGCCTGCGGTTCTCGCCCATATCATCCAGCAGACGTTGATTTTACCCATCCACGCATTTACGACAGCGATTCGATTCTTAGCATGCATCACGAACCACGCCACGTGCTTATCTACGGAGCCGGGGTGATCGGCTGCGAATACGCATCGATCTTCCGTGGAATGGATGTGAAAGTGGATCTGATCAACACCCGCGATCGTTTGTTGGCTTTTCTTGATCAAGAGATGTCAGATTCTCTCTCCTACCACTTCTGGAACAGCGGTGTGGTCATTCGTCACAACGAAGAGTACGAGAAGATTGAAGGTTGCGACGACGGCGTAATCATGCACCTGAAGTCAGGCAAGAAACTGAAAGCCGACTGTCTGCTCTATGCCAACGGTCGCACCGGTAATACCGATTCACTGGCGTTACAGAACATTGGGCTGGAAACTGACAGTCGCGGACAGCTTAAGGTCAACAGCATGTATCAGACCGCACAGCCGCACGTTTACGCAGTGGGCGACGTGATTGGTTATCCGAGCCTGGCTTCGGCGGCCTACGACCAGGGGCGCATCGCCGCGCAGGCGCTGGTAAAAGGTGAAGCCACCGCGCATCTGATTGAAGATATCCCTACCGGCATCTACACCATCCCGGAAATCAGCTCAGTCGGTAAAACCGAACAGCAGCTGACCGCGATGAAAGTGCCGTATGAAGTGGGGCGCGCCCAGTTCAAACATCTGGCGCGAGCGCAAATCGTTGGTATGAACGTGGGTACGCTGAAAATCTTGTTCCATCGGGAAACAAAAGAGATTCTGGGGATCCATTGCTTTGGCGAGCGCGCTGCCGAAATTATTCATATTGGTCAGGCGATTATGGAACAGAAAGGTGGCGGCAACACCATTGAGTACTTCGTTAACACCACCTTTAACTACCCGACAATGGCGGAAGCCTATCGGGTAGCGGCACTAAACGGCTTAAACCGCCTGTTTTAACGCTTTATCGAAATGGCCATCCATTTTTGCGCGGATGGCCTCTGCCAGCTGTTCATAACGACTACGCAGCGGTGAGCCAGGACGATAAACCAGACCAATAGTGCGACGCGGTTCAGGTTTAATGCACGGCAGATAGACAATGCCGTCGCGTTTACGCTCCGGCGGCACTGCCAGCGCAGGCAGCAAGGTGATGCCGCTACCTGCCGCCACCATATTACGCAGCGTTTCCAGGCTGGTCGCACGGAAATGTGTATCTTCATCCGCCCCCGCTTCAAAGCAGAAGCCCATCGCCTGATCGCGCAGACAGTGACCATCTTCCAGCATCAGCAGTTTTTCCCCTGCCAGATCGGCCATTGGTACACATTCGCGGTTGGCCCACGGATGATCTTCGTAGATTGCCAGCAGCATTGGCTCATCAAACAACGGCACTTCAATGAATGCTTCGCTCTCTTTTACCAGCGCGAGGATCACGCAGTCGAGTTTGCCACTGTCCAGCTGCGTCAGTAACTGGTGGGTCTGCGCTTCATGCAGATACATTTCCAGCTTCGGGAAAGTCTGGTGCAGCATCGGGATAATATGCGGTAGCAGGTAAGGCCCGACCGTAGGAATCAAACCAATGTGCAACGGCCCGGACATGGTCTCGCCCTGCTGGCTTGCCATCTCTTTAAGGACTTTCACCTCGCGCAGCACGGTACGCGCCTGATCCACCAGCAGCATTCCCGCCTGGGTGAATAACACTTTACGGCTGGTCCGCTCCAGCAACATCACACCCAGCTCATCTTCCAGCTTACGAATTTGCCCGCTAAGCGTCGGCTGGCTAACGTGGCAGGAATCTGCCGCTCGCCGAAAATGGCGGTGTTCGGCCAGTGCCACCAGGTACTCAAGATCACGAATATTCATTATCCATCCTCCATCGCCACGATAGTTCATGGCGATAGGTAGCATAGCAACGAACGATTATCCCTATCAAGCATTCTGACTGATAATTGCTCACAGAAACGGAGCGGCACCTCTTTAACCCTTGAAGTCACTGCCCGTTTCGAGAGTTTCTCAACTCGAATAACTAAAGCCAACGTGAACTTTTGCGGATCTCCAGGATCCGCTTTTTTTTTATTTATTCCGACCCTCCAGCGGAGGGCCAGGCTGCCAGACTTACTCAATGCGATCTTTGACGATAAAGAAGTAACACAGTGCGCCAGTGAAGGTCACACAGGCTGCGATAACCAGCGCCAGATTAAATGAGTGCGTGGTATCCACCACCCAGCCGGTCACTATCGGGGCAAAGGAAGCAAAGACAAAACTACCAAAGTTTTGAATCCCGGCGATGGAAGCCACTTTTGTTTCTGACACCATCACCTGAACCAGTCCCCATGCAGATGTTCCCGCAAAATGCACACAGAACAGCGCCATTGAGATAAACGCCACCGCTTGCGCAGGCGAGGAAGATTGCACGACCAGCAACGTTCCTAATGCCGACATCATTAAACCGCAAACAATAGCCGTTTTACGCGTCTTCGCCAGGTCGTAGCCTTTTTTCGCCAGTCGATCGACAACAATACCGTTAACCCACATTCCGACTGCCGCCGCGAGGAAAGGAATCGCCGCCACCCAGCCCGTTTTCGCCAGACTGAAACCTTGCTCAGCCTGCAAATAGCCGGGTAACCACGCGATGTAGAGCCAACCGGTATAGTTAACGCCAGAGAAACCTAAAATCATCCCCCAGGTTGTCCGGTGCTTAAACAGCGCCAGCCACTCGCTAAATTGCAGCTGTGGACGCGGTTTAACCGACGCGGAGAGATACGTCCGTTCTTCGTCGGTCAGGACAAACTGCGCCCGGTTGCGATACCACGCGTACCAGCAGATCCCAACCAGAATCCCCGCTACGCCGATGATAACGAACATCGCCCGCCAGCCCCATGCCAGTTGCATCAATACAAGAGCAGGAGGCGCGATGGCCTGGCCGATAACGGTAGATGAGTTAAAAATCCCCAGCGCCGTGCCGCGTTCTTTTTGCGCATACCAGTCGGTAATAGATTTCACTCCCGCAGGCATAAACGGCGCTTCGCCAATACCCAATCCAATACGCATTAAAATAAAGTGGCTAAAAGAATTAACCATTCCTGTTAATGCCTGCATTAATGACCAGAATATTAAACCTGCGCCCAAGACTATTCGTGGACCAAAGCGGTCTAGCAAAATACCGGAAGGAAGTTGTGAAAAACCATAAGACAGAGAAAATGCAGAAAGCAAAACGCCAAATTCTGTCGCCGATAATCCTAACTCGCCACGAATTGCTTCTCCTGCCACACTCAACGACGAACGGTCGAGGAAATTAACGATCCCCGCCATAAATAATAAAACCAACGTCACTGTCTGAATACGACGAATCCGTTGCGGTTTATTACCCGCAACACTGGTTGACACATCAACGTCCATTTTTAGCTCCTTGAGCGGAATTAATCGATTTGATGATTATTCAGAAAATAATTAAGCGAACCGTTATTACCAGTTCCACAATGTGCCATCTTCCAGTCGTGCGACGGGGAGATACGCCGGGCCATACGGATATTTCGCCGCCAGTTTCTCATCGAAAGAAATACCCAGCCCAGGCGCGTCGCCCGGGTGCATATACCCCTCCTCGAAGCGCCAGCTATGCGGGAAGACTTCAAGCATTTGTTCGGAATAGCCCATGTACTCCTGAACGCCGAAGTTTGGCACCCAGAGGTCAAAATGCAGCGCCGCCGCATGGCAAATGGGCGATAAATCAGAAGGACCGTGCGAACCGGTACGTACCTGATAAAGCGATGCGAAATCAGCAATCCGCCGCATTCCGGTAATGCCGCCTGCATGGGTAATCGTCGTGCGAATATAGTCAATTAACTGCTCTTCGATTAACTGCTTGCAGTCCCAGATACTGTTAAACACTTCACCGACCGCAATCGGCGTCACGGTATGCTGGCGAATCAAACGGAAACATTCCTGATTCTCGGCAGGCGTTGGATCTTCCATCCAGAACAGGCGGTAATCCTCAATGCTCTTTCCAAAACGCGCCGCTTCGATGGGGGTAAGGCGATGGTGCATGTCATGCAACAGATGTTCGTTAAAACCGAACTTATTGCGCACCGCCTCGAATAACTTCGGCGTGAAATCGAGATATTTTTCCGTCGACCACAACTGCTCTTCCGGCCACTGACCTTTGGTTGCCGGTTCGTACGCCAGCCCTTTGCCCTTCGCCAGGCCATAGGTAGTTTGCATCCCAGGCACACCGCACTGCACACGAATCGCCTTAAAGCCCATCTGCTGATGCTTCGCATAGTCTTCAAGGACTTCATCAATCGTGCGCCCGGTGGTATGGCAATAAACCATCACGCCCTCACGAGAAGCACCGCCAAGCAATTGATACAGCGGCATATTGGCTGCTTTCGCTTTGATATCCCACAACGCCATATCAATGGCAGAAATGGCCGACATCGTGACGGGGCCACGTCGCCAGTAAGCGCCTTTATAAAAGAATTGCCAGATATCTTCGATACGGCTGGCATCGCGGCCAATTAATTGTAGGCAAAGATGATCTTTCAGATAAGAAGCGACCGACAATTCGCGACCATTTAACGTGGCATCTCCCAGCCCACAAAGTCCGCTTTCAGTGGTTATTTTAAGCGTAACGAAATTACGCCCGGGGCAAGTAACAAAAACGTCCGCAGCAATAATTTTCATTATTGCAATCTCCTGTGTTGTAAATAGACGCTTCAAACTTAATTTTGCGCCTACTACCATACAAGAGAGAAAGGGTGATTATTCAACCGTGATCACATTAAAAATAAAAATTTCCACCGAGGAGCAAAAACATCCTCAAATTTGACCTACACTATTAATCATCATCGTTAAAACAACGTGTTAAATAATCACATAATAAATACCATCAATCTTAAAAACAAACACAACAATAGAAATTAATTATATTCAATTAATTAAACTGTGTATCGCCTGGTATATTTAAAAATGATTTTTATAGAGAGAGTAAAGCAAGAATAAAAAGGCATGTAACAAATAATGGTTCTGGTTGGGCGTTAAATTTAAGGTCAACAGAATACTGCCTGATGCGACGCTGTCGCGTCTTATCATGCCTACAAAGTGCAACACTACGTAGACATGATAAACAAAGCGCATCAGGCAAACGCCCCATTCTCAGGGGAGCGTTACCCTAACCGAGCCTTTGCAAAAGCAATCGCCTGTGCCACCTGCTGCGGTGAAACACCGCCTTTTGCCGCGCGCTTGTCGAGGCACGATTGCAGCGACAGAATCGGATAGACATCTTCGCCAATCACCTGGCTGAATTTCTGCAACTCGGCGAGCGGCAGATCTTCCAGCGGTTTGCCCTGACGAATGGCTTCCACCACCGCCTCACCCACGATATGGTGCGCCTCGCGGAACGGCACGCCTTTCGCCACCAGGTAATCCGCCAGTTCAGTGGCGTTCGCGTAACCCTGCTGCGCCGCTTCCTGGCAACGCGGGCGTTTCACCTGAATACCGTCCAGCACCAGCGCCGCCATATGCAGGCAGTCCAGCCAGGTGTCGAGCGCGTCGAACAGACCTTCTTTGTCTTCCTGCATATCTTTGTTGTAAGCCAGCGGCAAACCTTTCAGCGTCATCATCATGCCGGTTAACGCGCCCTGCACCCGACCGCATTTACCGCGAATCAGCTCCAGCGCATCCGGATTTTTCTTCTGCGGCATTAATGATGAACCGGAAGTCACGCGGTCAGAAAGCTCCACAAATCCCGCTTCGCCGGTGTTAAAGAAAATCAGATCTTCGGCAAAACGCGACAGATGCACCATGCCGATGGCGGCAGCAGAAAGCAGCTCCAGCACATGATCACGGTCAGAAACGCTGTCCAGACTGTTACGTGTCGCCGAGGCAAAGCCCAGCCAGCCTGCTAACTGTTCACGATCGATTTCATAGGCCGTTCCCGCCAGTGCGCCACAGCCTAACGGGCTGACATCCAGACGCTTAAGCGCATCCTGCAAGCGGCTTTCATCACGCGCCAGCATCTCAACATAGGCCAGGCACCAGTGCGCGAACGTTACCGGCTGGGCGCGTTGCAGGTGCGTGTAACCCGGCATTACCGCATCCTGATTGTTTTGCGCGGTTTCCACCAGCGCCGATTGCAGCTGCCGGTTAGCCGTCAGCAACTCGCCAACGGTATCTTTGCACCACAACTTCAGATCGGTTGCTACCTGATCATTACGGCTACGCCCGGTATGCAGTTTTTTGCCTAACTGACCCACTTTGTCGATCAGTTTGCCTTCCACCCAGCTATGGATATCTTCGGCGTCGCTTTCAAGGATTTGTTGTGGCCTGGCGCGAACCTCTTCCAGCAGCACGTTCAGCGCCTCTTCCAGTTGCGCCTGCTCTTCTGCGGTCAACACGCCTACCGTTACCAGGGCTTTGGACCAGGCCACAGAGCCAACAATATCCTGCTCCGCCAGACGGTAATCAAAGCGCAGTGAGTCGTTGAATTGTTTGAACCGTTGATCTGCTGCCTGGGTAAAACGCCCGCCCCAAAGTGCCATAACTCTGTTTCCTTATTTTGAAATTCAATGCCGGAAAGCTGCGCCTCCGGCCAACAAAACTTAAGCTAAAATCCGCGTACCCATCGGCATACCGTTAAACAGTGCCGGAAGCTGTTCCGCATGACGCCAGGAGGCGATATCCACCGGGCGCCCCAGCGTGCGTGCAGCATCCAGCGCCGCATTCACTTTCACAATCATGCCGTCAGTAATAATGCCCTGCTCAATCAGTTGTTCTGCTTTCGCGGCGGTCATCTCAGCAATACGTTGCCCTTTGCCGTCGAGAATGCCGCTGACGTCGGAAAGCAAAATCAGATCCGCGCCCAGCGTTGCCGCCAGCGCCGTCGCGGCCTGGTCAGCATTGACGTTCATCAGTTGCCCTTCGTCGGTTACGCCAATGGAGCTAACCACCGGGAGATAACCGTTTTCCAGCAACGTATTGATAAGCTTAGGCGAACCTGGCTGCGCCAGTCCAACATGACCTAACTCTTCATCAAGCTGGGTCACTTTGACGCTGTCGCCGTCACCAAGAAACAAACCTACGGCAGCAATCTGATGTTTCTTCGCCCACGCCAGCAGGGTTTTATTTGCCGTTCCCGCCAGCGCCCCGGTGATAATGTCTATCTGATCCGCAGGCGTCACCCGCAGGCCGTTTTTCTTTTTCACCGGCAGATTCAGCCCTTTCATCAGCTCATCCACCACGCAGCCGCCGCCGTGGACAATCACCAGCGGACGCTGATGTGACTCACGATAATTCACCAGTGCGCTAAACAGACGTTCCAGCGCCTCTTCACTATCCAGCAATACGCCGCCCAGTTTTATAATTAATGGATTCATCATTGCACCCTTAAATAAGAGACTGCGTTTGGGCATAGCCAAAACGAATATTGGCGCACTGTACCGCTTGTGCCGCCGCACCTTTCAATAAATTGTCTTCGGTCGCCACAATAATCAGATGCTCGCCCTGAACGGCAAACCCGATATCGCAGAACGGCAGCCCGACGACGTTTTTTAGCGCCGGAACGCCTTTGTCATACAGACGCACCAGCGGTTGATGGGCATACGCCCGCTGTAACGCTTGCGCCACTTGCGCCTGGTTCACGCCAGGCTTCAGGCGGCAAGTAATGGTTTCGAGAATGCCGCGCGGGAAATTGCCCAGATGCGGGGTGAAGATAACGTCAGCACCGAGATGCGTGGCGATCTCCGGCTGGTGGCGATGGGTAAAGACACCATACGGTTGCAGGCTAACTTCACAAAAGCTGTTTGAAATCGCTGCCTTACGTCCCGCTCCGCTCACACCGCTGGTGGCGTTAATCACCGGCCACTGACTGAGGTCGAGAAGATCGGCATCAATCAACGGTTTCAGCGCCAGTTGTGCCGCCGTCGGATAACAGCCCGGCACCGCAATCAAGTTCGCTTCTTTTAATTTATTGCCACACCACTCCGCCAGACCATAAGCGGCCTGTTCCAGCAGTTCCGGGTATTGATGGGTAAAGCCGTAATATTTTTCATAGAAGGCAGCGTCGTTAACACGAAACGCGCCGGAAAGGTCGAACACCACGCAGCCCGCTTCAAGAAATTGCGGTGCTAAATCGTGGCTGACTTCATGGGCGGTGGCGAGAAACACCACGTCCACCCCTGGGCTAAACTCGCTGATATCCGACATCGGCTGCAACGGCAGATCAACGATGCCTTTTAGCTGCGGATGCAAATCGGAGATTAACTTTCCCGCATCATTGCTTTGCGCTGAAACAGTCAAAGCGGTTATGTTCATATGCGGATGGCGATTTACATAGGTCACTAGCTCTGCGCCAGCGTAGCCGCTGGCACCCACAATCAGCGTATTCAACATCGGGGCTATTCACCTTCTTATGTCTGGTTGCCAGGTTAAACGTAAAACATTCACCTTACGGCTGGTGGGTTTTATTACGCTCAACGTTAGTGTATTTTTATTCATAAATACTGCATGAATATTGATACTATCATGACCAGAGGTGTGTCAACAATGAAAAACAAATTACCGCCATTTATCGAGATTTACCGTGCTCTGATTGCCACACCTTCAATAAGCGCCACGGAAGAGGCACTCGATCAAAGCAATGCAGATTTAATCACTCTGCTGGCGGACTGGTTTAAAGATTTAGGCTTCAATGTGGAAGTGCAGCCTGTGCCAGGAACTCGCAACAAATTTAATATGCTGGCCAGTTGCGGACAGGGGGCTGGCGGCTTGTTGCTGGCGGGGCATACCGATACGGTGCCATTTGATGACGGTCGCTGGACGCGCGATCCGTTTACACTGACGGAGCATGACGGCAAGCTTTACGGCTTAGGCACCGCCGACATGAAAGGCTTTTTTGCGTTTATCCTTGATGCGCTACGCGATGTCGACGTCACGAAGCTTGCAAAACCGCTCTACATTCTGGCGACTGCCGATGAAGAAACCAGTATGGCAGGAGCGCGTTATTTTGCCGAAACTACCGCCCTGCGCCCGGACTGCGCCATCATTGGCGAACCGACGTCGCTACAACCGGTACGCGCGCATAAAGGCCACATCTCCAATGCCATTCGCATTCTG
This sequence comes from Escherichia sp. MOD1-EC6475, assembly GCF_003046645.1. NCBI lineage: Bacteria > Pseudomonadati > Pseudomonadota > Gammaproteobacteria > Enterobacterales > Enterobacteriaceae > Escherichia > Escherichia sp. MOD1-EC6475. Next base: position 18,139 of record NZ_PZKQ01000023.1, read on the forward strand.
GGTCAGTCGGGGCATTCCAGCGATCCGTCGCGCGGAGTTAACGCTATCGAACTGATGCACGACGCCATCGGTCATATTTTGCAATTGCGCGATAACCTGAAAGAGCGTTATCACTACGAAGCGTTTACCGTGCCATATCCCACGCTCAACCTTGGGCATATTCACGGCGGCGACGCCTCTAACCGTATTTGCGCTTGCTGCGAGTTGCATATGGATATTCGTCCGTTGCCTGGCATGACGCTCAATGAACTTAATGGCTTACTCAACGACGCGCTGGCTCCGGTGAGCGAACGCTGGCCGGGTCGTCTGACGGTCGAAGAGCTGCATCCGCCGATCCCTGGTTACGAGTGCCCGCCGAATCATCAACTGGTTGAAGTGGTTGAGAAATTACTCGGTGCAAAGACCGAAGTGGTGAACTACTGTACCGAAGCACCGTTTATTCAGACGTTATGCCCGACGCTGGTACTGGGGCCGGGTTCCATCAATCAAGCCCATCAGCCTGATGAATATCTGGAGACACGGTTTATCAAGCCCACCCGCGAACTGATCACCCAGGTCATTCACCATTTCTGCTGGCATTAAAACGTAGTCCGGATAAGGCGCTCGCGCCGCATCCGGCACTGTTGCCAAACTCCAGTGCCACAATAACGTCGGATGCGATGCTTGCGCATCTTATCCGACCTACACCTTTGGTGTTATGTATGGTGATTTTTTAACATTCCCATAAGTTACGCTTATTTAAATCATCGTGAATTTAATGGCGTAAATTCCTGCTAGTTATTCGTTTGCTGAAGCGATTTCGCAGCATTTGACGTCACCGCTTTTACGTGGCTTTATAAAAGACGACGAAAAGCAAAGCCCGAGCATATTCGCGCCAATGCGACGTGAAGGATACCGGGCTTCAAACAATAAGATGGGGTGTCTGGGGTTATATGAACGAACAATATTCCGCATTGCGTAGTAATGTCAGTATGCTCGGCAAAGTGCTGGGAGAAACCATCAAGGATGCGTTGGGAGAACACATTCTTGAACGCGTAGAAACTATCCGTAAGTTGTCCAAATCTTCACGCGCTGGCAATGATGCTAACCGCCAGGAGTTGCTCACCACCTTACAAAATTTGTCGAACGACGAGCTGCTGCCCGTTGCGCGTGCGTTTAGTCAGTTCCTGAACCTGGCCAACACCGCCGAGCAATACCACAGCATTTCACCGAAAGGCGAGGCAGCCAGCAACCCGGAAGTGATCGCCCGCACCCTGCGTAAACTGAAAAACCAGCCGGAACTGAGCGAAGACACCATCAAAAAAGCGGTGGAATCACTGTCGCTGGAACTGGTTCTCACTGCGCACCCAACCGAAATTACCCGCCGTACACTGATCCACAAAATGGTGGAAGTGAACGCGTGCTTAAAACAGCTCGACAACAAAGATATCGCTGACTACGAACACAACCAACTGATGCGCCGCCTGCGCCAGTTGATCGCCCAGTCATGGCATACCGATGAAATCCGTAAGCTGCGCCCAAGCCCGATAGATGAAGCCAAATGGGGCTTTGCCGTAGTAGAAAACAGCCTGTGGCAAGGCGTACCGAATTACCTGCGCGAACTAAACGAACAACTGGAAGAGAATCTCGGCTACAAACTGCCCGTCGAATTTGTTCCGGTGCGTTTTACCTCGTGGATGGGCGGCGACCGCGACGGCAACCCGAACGTCACCGCAGACATTACCCGTCACGTACTTCTGCTCAGCCGCTGGAAAGCAACAGACCTGTTCCTGAAAGATATTCAGGTGCTGGTTTCTGAACTGTCGATGGTTGAAGCAACCCCTGAACTGCTGGCGCTGGTCGGCGAAGAAGGTGCCGCAGAACCGTATCGCTATCTGATGAAAAACCTGCGTTCCCGCCTGATGGCAACCCAGGCATGGCTGGAAGCGCGCCTGAAAGGTGAAGAACTGCCGAAGCCGGAAGGTCTGCTGACGCAGAATGAAGAACTGTGGGAGCCGCTCTACGCTTGCTACCAGTCCCTGCAAGCGTGTGGTATGGGCATTATCGCCAACGGCGATCTGCTCGATACTCTGCGCCGCGTGAAATGTTTCGGTGTACCACTGGTGCGTATTGATATCCGTCAGGAGAGCACCCGTCATACTGAAGCACTGGGTGAATTGACCCGCTACCTCGGCATCGGCGACTACGAAAGCTGGTCAGAGGCCGACAAACAGGCGTTCCTGATCCGCGAACTGAACTCCAAACGTCCGCTTCTGCCACGCAACTGGCAACCGAGCGCCGAAACGCGCGAAGTGCTTGATACCTGTCAGGTGATTGCCGAAGCACCGCAAGGTTCAATTGCCGCCTACGTGATCTCAATGGCGAAAACGCCGTCTGACGTACTGGCTGTCCACCTGCTGTTGAAAGAAGCGGGTATCGGGTTTGCAATGCCGGTGGCTCCGTTGTTTGAAACTCTCGATGACCTGAACAACGCTAACGATGTCATGACCCAGTTGCTGAATATCGACTGGTATCGCGGCCTGATTCAGGGCAAACAGATGGTGATGATTGGCTATTCCGACTCGGCAAAAGATGCGGGCGTGATGGCGGCTTCCTGGGCGCAATATCAGGCACAGGATGCGTTAATCAAAACCTGCGAAAAAGCAGGTATTGAACTGACGCTGTTCCACGGTCGCGGTGGTTCTATTGGTCGCGGCGGCGCACCGGCTCATGCGGCGCTGCTATCGCAACCGCCAGGAAGCCTGAAAGGCGGCCTGCGCGTGACCGAACAGGGCGAGATGATTCGCTTTAAATACGGTCTGCCGGAAATCACTGTCAGCAGCCTGTCGCTGTACACCGGGGCGATTCTGGAAGCCAACCTGCTGCCACCGCCGGAGCCGAAAGAGAGCTGGCGTCACATTATGGATGAACTATCGGTCATCTCCTGCGATCTCTACCGTGGTTATGTGCGTGAAAACAAAGACTTTGTTCCATACTTCCGCTCCGCCACGCCGGAACAGGAACTGGGCAAACTGCCGTTAGGTTCACGCCCGGCGAAACGTCGCCCGACCGGTGGCGTCGAATCACTGCGCGCAATTCCGTGGATCTTCGCCTGGACGCAAAACCGCCTGATGCTCCCAGCCTGGCTGGGTGCGGGTACTGCGCTGCAAAAAGTGGTCGAAGACGGCAAACAGAGCGAACTGGAAGCCATGTGCCGCGACTGGCCGTTCTTCTCAACGCGTCTGGGAATGCTGGAAATGGTCTTCGCCAAAGCAGACCTGTGGCTGGCGGAATACTATGACCAACGCCTGGTCGACAAAGAGCTGTGGCCGTTAGGTAAAGAGTTACGCAATCTGCAAGAAGAAGACATCAAAGTGGTGCTGGCAATTGCCAACGATTCCCATCTGATGGCCGATCTACCGTGGATTGCCGAGTCTATTCAGCTACGAAATATATACACTGACCCGCTGAACGTACTGCAGGCAGAGTTGCTGCACCGCTCCCGCCAGGCAGAAAAAGAAGGCCAGGAGCCGGATCCCCGCGTCGAACAAGCGTTGATGGTCACTATTGCCGGAATTGCAGCAGGTATGCGTAATACTGGCTAACCCCCATCCTCTCTCAACCCTCGTGCAATAGCGCGAGGGTTTTCTGAAATACTTCTGTTCTAACACCTTCGTTTTCAATATATTTCTGTCTGCATTTCACCCAGATTCTGGATATCCCTTCAGATATCCTTAAGGTTTTGTCCTTACATTCGGCGCTATTATCCAAAACGGGTTCTTACTATGCATTCCACTGAAGTCCAGACTAACCCCCTTTTTAGCTGGAAAGCCCTGGGTTGGGCACTGCTCTACTTTTGGTTTTTCTCTACCCTGTTACAGGCCATTATTTACATCAGCGGCTACAGCGGCACCAACGGCATTCGCGACTCACTGCTGTTCAGTTCGCTGTGGTTGATCCCGGTATTCCTCTTTCCGAAGCGGATTAAAATTATTGCCGCAGTGATCGGCGTGGTGCTGTGGGCGGCCTCTCTGGCGGCGCTGTGCTACTACGTCATCTACGGTCAGGAGTTCTCGCAGAGCGTTCTGTTTGTGATGTTTGAAACCAACACCAACGAAGCCAGCGAGTATTTAAGCCAGTATTTCAGCCTGAAGATTGTGCTTATCGCGCTGGCCTATACGGCGGTGGCTGTTCTGCTGTGGACACGCCTGCGCCCGGTCTATATTCCGAAGCCGTGGCGTTATATCGTCTCTTTTGCCCTGCTTTACGGTTTGATTCTGCATCCGATCGCCATGAATACGTTTATCAAAAACAAGCCGTTTGAGAAAACGTTGGATAACCTGGCATCGCGCATGGAACCTGCCGCCCCGTGGCAATTTCTGACCGGTTATTATCAGTATCGCCAGCAACTTAACTCGCTGACGAAGCTGCTGAATGAAAATAATGCATTACCGCCACTGGCTAATTTCAAAGATGAATCGGGTAACGAACCGCGCACCCTGGTACTGGTGATTGGCGAGTCAACCCAGCGTGGACGCATGAGTCTGTACGGTTATCCGCGCGAGACCACGCCGGAGCTGGATGCGCTGCATAAAACCGATCCGAATCTGACCGTGTTTAATAACGTGGTTACGTCTCGTCCGTATACCATTGAAATCCTGCAACAGGCGCTGACTTTCGCCAACGAAAAGAACCCGGATCTGTATCTGACGCAGCCGTCGCTGATGAACATGATGAAACAGGCGGGTTATAAAACCTTCTGGATCACCAACCAGCAGACGATGACCGCCCGCAATACCATGCTGACGGTATTTTCGCGCCAGACCGACAAGCAGTACTACATGAACCAGCAACGTACGCAGAGTGCACGTGAATACGACACTAACGTGCTGAAGCCGTTCCAGGAAGTGCTGAAGGACCCCGCGCCGAAGAAACTGATCATCGTTCATCTGCTGGGTACACATATCAAATACAAGTACCGTTACCCGGAAGATCAGGGCAAGTTTGATGGCAATACCGATCATGTCCCACCAGGATTAAGCGCAGAAGAGCTGGAGTCGTATAACGATTACGACAACGCTAACCTGTATAACGATCACGTGGTGGCAAGCCTGATTAAAGACTTTAAAGCGACCGATCCGAACGGTTTCCTGGTTTATTTCTCTGACCACGGTGAAGAGGTTTACGACACGCCGCCACACAAAACCCAGGGGCGTAACGAAGATAATCCGACGCGCCACATGTACACCATTCCGTTCCTGCTGTGGACGTCGGAAAAATGGCAGGCGACTCATCCGCGTGATTTCTCGCAGGATGTCGATCGTAAATACAGCCTGGCAGAACTGATCCACACCTGGTCGGATTTGGCGGGCTTATCTTACGACGGTTACGATCCAACCCGTTCGGTGGTGAACCCGCAGTTCAAAGAAACCACCCGCTGGATTGGCAACCCGTATAAGAAAAATGCGCTGATCGATTACGACACTCTGCCGTATGGCGATCAGGTGGGTAATCAGTAATTATCAGTCAGGTGCTATTTGCCGGATAAGGCGTTTACGCCGCATCCGGCAATACAACTGCCGCAATGTTTACATCGAACTCTCATCAGGCCACACTTTTCAGGTGGCCTTTTTTCATAATGCCAGTTACTGTTTTCCCGTCTACATACCTAAGGGAATAACATGTATCACGACGTCAGCTATCTGCTCTCCCGCCTGATAAACGGCCCGCTGTCGCTGCGCCAGATTTACTTTGCCTGCACCAACGGTCCGGCTCCCGATCTCGCATATCGGGTCGATTTTCCACGGCTGGAAATTGTGCTGGAAGGTGAGTTTGTTGATACCGGCGCTGGCGCAACGTTAGTTCCCGGCGATGTACTATACGTTCCCGCTGGCGGCTGGAACTTCCCGCAATGGCAAACACCCGCCACCACCTTCAGCGTACTGTTTGGCAAACAGCAGCTCGGATTCAGCGTCGTGCAATGGGATGGAAAGCAATACCAAAATCTGGCAAAGCAGCACGTCGCCCGACGCGGCCCGCGCATTGGTTCATTCTTGTTGCAAACGCTCAATGAAATGCAAATGCAGCCACAGGAGCAGCAAACGGCAAGGCTTATCGTCGCGAGTCTGCTTAGCCACTGCCGCGACTTGCTCGGCAGCCAAATCCAGACCGCCTCACGCAGCCAGGCACTATTTGAAGCGATTCGTGATTATATCGATGAACGCTATGCCTCCGCGCTAACCCGTGAATCTGTCGCGCAGGCATTCTATATTTCGCCCAATTACCTCTCCCATCTGTTTCAAAAAACGGGTGCGACGGGCTTTAACGAATACCTGAATCATACACGGCTGGAACATGCAAAAACGTTGTTGAAAGGCTATGACCTGAAGGTAAAAGAAGTGGCGCACGCCTGCGGCTTCGTCGACAGTAACTACTTCTGCCGTCTGTTTCGTAAAAACACCGAACGCTCGCCGTCGGAGTATCGTCGGCAGTATCACAGTCAACTGACAGAAAAACCGACTACTCCAGAATAAGATGGGTTTGCTGCGGCGCAGAGAGCACTTTTCGTACCGCGCTCATTACCCGCTGCGGCTCTCGCAGGAACGCGTAGATACCGCACTGAACATAGCGACAATGCTCAAATCGCTCGGCACCGGCAAGCTCGATATCCGTAATCAACAGCGCGACATCTGCCCGACGGATATCCTCGTCCGCTAAACGATTCTCCGTTCCCAGCGCCCCCTGGGTTTCAATGCTGACGCCCCACTTCTCTTGCTGGCATAATTTTTCCAGCCGTTCTGCCGCCATATAAGTATGCGCCACGCCGCTGACGCAGGCGGTTACTGCCACCAGGTATGCCATTTTACCCCCCCACGGTAACCTCAAATCCGGCTCGTTCTGCCATTTCGCGCATCGTTGCCACATCGGCTGACGAGGGCGCAGAAACCTCTTTCATCGACCATGTTTTCCCCAGCAGGCGGTATTTCGGTTCACCGTACTGATGAAACGGCAACAGGTGGATTTGCCTGATATTCAGCGGGATCAGCACGTCCAGCGCCTGCTGCATATTCTCCCGGCTGAGCGTGAAACCTGGGATCAGCGGTAAACGCGGGATCACGTTGACACCTTCGCTTACCAGCAAACGCAGGTTCTCCAGCACACGTGGCAGATTCATCTTCACCACATCCCGCGCCTGAGTCGCGTCCATAATTTTTAAATCGAACAACACTTCATCGCACAATTTCGCCAACGGTAGCAGCTTGCTGGCTGGCGCATCTCCGGCAGTTTCGATAGCGCATGAGACGCCCCACAGCCGCAGTCGCTGTAAAAAACGGGTCGCAAATTCCGCCTGCATTAACACTTCGCCGCCAGAAAGCGTGACACCACCGCCAGACGTGCGAAAGAAAATGTCATCTTTCATCACTTCCCGCTCCAGCGCATCGAGGCTGATATCGCGACCAATCCGTTCAAATGCCCCGGACGGACATTCATCCGCATCACGTAAACATTTCGCGCAGTGCAGACATTTCGCCTCTCTGCGTACCGTCTGGATTTTGCCGGAGATCGACTCCGGATTAGCACACCACGGGCAAAGATGCGGGCAGCCTTTAAAAAAGACCACCGTGCGAATGCCTTCACCGTCATTCAGCGAATAACGCTGAATGTTGAAAATGCGCGCCACGTCATCGCGGCGCGTTTCCACAACGTTACAGCTGATGCGCTGTCCGGCGGATGATGTCATCCTGGATCTCCTTCGACAGTTCGACAAAGAAGGCGCTGTATCCGGCAACGCGCACCACCAGCCCGGCATAGTCCTGTGGGCGTTGTTGCGCTTCCCGCAACGTGTCGGCATTCACCACGTTAAACTGAATATGCTGCAACTTAAGCTGGGTAAATGCCCGTAAGAAGTCGGCCAGTTTGCGTAATCCCGCTTCACCTTCCAGGGTCGCTGGAGTGAATTTCACGTTCAGCAATGTACCGTTAGAAAGCAGCGTGTTATCGAGCTTACTGACTGACTTCAGTACCGCCGTTGGCCCTTGTGCGTCCTGGCCCAGCATTGGCGACAAGCCACCGTCTGCCAGTTGCTCTCCGGCAAAACGACCGTCTGGCGTCGCGCCAACCACCGATCCCAACGGGACATGAGCAGAAACGGTATACGACCCCGGCGTGAAGTAGCCACCGCGCGGGTTCTGGTATTTTTCCACTTCTTTGCAGTAATGGCGCAGCAGTTCGGCGCTGATGTTATCCACCTCGTCAATATCGTTACCGTATTTCTCGAAGCGGTTAATTAAGCGAGCGCGGACTTTTTCGCCTTCTGGCGTTGCGAAGTTGGCTTTTAATACCGACAGCAATTCGTCAAAGCTTAAACGCTGTTGATCAAAAATCATCCCTTTCAACGCATGGAGAGAATCGCTCAGGTTAGCGATACCTATCCCCTGTACGCCGGAGAAGTTATAACGCGCGCCGCCATCGGTAATATCGCGGCCTTTTTCCAGACAATCGCTGATAAACGACGAAAGCAGCGGCACTGGCGCCCAGTCACGGTGACCGATATCGCAAATATTGCTGCCTTCAACCATCAGAGTGATGTAGTGGCTGATCTTGGCGCGGATCTGTTCCAGCAAACCTTCATAGCTCAGTGCGGCATTACCTTCATTTTCATGCAGGCAGATTTCCATCACTTTCAGCAGGTTAAACATTGCGATGTCATGCAAGCCGTAGGTTCTGCCAGGAATAGACAACTCTACGCAGCCCACGACGGAATAGTCGCGCGCATCTTCCAGCGAAACGCCACGGTTGAGGAACGCTGGCACCACCACTTCATCGTTAAAGATTTGCGGAATACCGGTGCCGAGGCGAATGGTTTCTGCGGTTTTCATCAGGAACGGCGTGTCGATCAAGGCGTTAGTGCGCACACCAAGGTTCGGTTGCGGTAATTGTACGCTTTGATAAGCATCGAGGCAGAGGAACGAAAGCACGTTCACCGCGCTACGTCCGTTCTCGGTTAAACCGCCGAGCAGTGCGGTATAGCCGGTCGGGAAACCTGCGAAATAGCGCGCGCTGCTGGTGGAGCGTAACAGCACGATGTCGTTGCACTTCACCCATAAAGATTCGAGCAATTCTTTCAGGAACGCCGGATCTTCGCCCTGGGTTAATGATGCCTGATAGAACGGCAACATATACTGGTCAAAGCGCCCTAACGACAGCGAACTGGCGTTGGATTCGTATTGCAGAATGATGTTCATGTACCAGAACAACTGGCACGCCTGCCAGAACGTCTGCGGCTTATGTTGCGCGTTATGACGGGAGATCTCTGCAATAGTCAGCAGTGCTTCACGACGCTGAGCATCGGTGCAGTTTGCCGCCATCGTTTCCGCCAGTTCGGCATAACGCAAAATGTGTTTTTGTGAAGCTTCCAGCAGTAACAGCGCGGCCTGATAAAAGTGATTATCCGGCTGTTGCTGGCAATGTTGCTGCATCTGCGCCACCAGTTCACCCAGCCCGTGATTCAGCAGGCGCGGGTAATCAATAATGATGTGCCCCTGGCCTTTATCCGTCTGGTTGATGCTGAAAATCTGCGTGCTGGTTGCGACTTTTACTTCATCCGTCATCTGCCCGTTGATGAAATCTTTCATCGAACGTTTTTCCCAGTACGGGAACAACTCTTCGCGGTAGATACGTTTATCTTCTTCGCTGATGGCGAAGCGATCCTGCGGTCGCGTCGGGAATTGATCCAGCTCTTTCAGCAGCCAGTAAGGGTCCATTTCCGGCGACATAATCCCGGCGCGAGGTTTTACGGTGCGGTTACCGGCAATCAGTTCTTCATCACGAATCGAAATTTCAACGTGTTCCAGGATATACGCTGTGGCTTTTGCCCGACGAATAATCACCGGTTCGCCTTCGGTTTGCTTATGGCTGGCGGTATAAAGCAGCGCACGCTCCAGCGAGATTTCACGGGTATTGGCAAACAGTGCAGTTTTAAGGCGAGAGATACGATTCGTCATGAGGAACTCCTGTAGGAAAGCGAACCCGCCCTTGCGGGCGGGATAAGAACTTAAGCGGTTTGCGCCAGGTGAGCTTCAATTTTGCTCATGATGGCATCAGCGCGTTTTACTGCATCGCTGATGTTGACGCGCACGATGGTCTTGCCAGCAAAACGCTCTTCAAACTTGATGCCGATATCTTTGGTCAGAATCACCATATCGGCGCTCGCCACGTCTTCAGCAGTCAGTTCATTTTCCAGACCGATCGAGCCCTGGGTTTCTACTTTCACTTCCCAGCCTTTCGCTTTCGCGGCACTTTCCAGCGCCTCTGCAGCCATATAGGTATGGGCAACACCTGAAGGACATGCGGTTACTGCAATAATTTTCGTCATGGCTCGTTCCTCAATTAATTAATTTCAAAATCCAGATCCAGGTCGTCTTCCTTCTCATCAGTCGAAGACCCATTTTTACGCGCCAGACTTTTCAGTACGTTCACGCAGACTGCCGTCACAACCGCCCCGACAGCCACTGCCGCGATATAACCCAACTTACCTTCAACCACCGGCAGCACAATCAGACCACCCCAGCCTGCATAGCACTGCGCACCGACCAGCGCCGCAGTTACCGCACCACAAACAGAACCGACCATGATGGAAGGAATGACACGCAGCGGATCGGCAGCGGCGAAAGGAATCGCCCCTTCGGTGACGCCAACGCACCCCATCACCAGCGCCGCTTTGCCGGTTTCGCGCTCTTCAGCAGAGAAATTTTTACGACCAATCAGCGTCGCCAGCCCCATACCCAGCGGCGGGATACAAATACCCACAGCGGCAATGGCCACCACGGTATAAACCCCCTGAGCAACGCAAATCAGCATGAACGCATAGGCCACTTTGTTAACCGGACCGCCCATATCGAACGCCAGCATCAGTCCCATGATCACCGCCAGCATAACAATGCTGCCCTGCTGCATCCCCTGAAGCCACTGGGTCAGACTATTGGTCAATGCACCCACTGGCTCGCCCAGCCCCCACATCATGACGCCAGCGGTAATCAGTGTGCCGACGATCGGGATGATGAAGATTGGCATGACGGAACGCAGAACTTTATGCACCGGAATTTTCTTCAGGTAATGCACCACGATGCCGCCGATAATCCCGGCGATCAGCGCACCAAAGAAGCCCGCGCCAAAACTGTTGCCGACCCAGGCACCGATAGCACACGGAGCCAGCGCAGAGCGTTCAGCAATGGAGTAACCGATGTACGCCGCGAGGAAAGGCACCATCAGCGTCAAACCCGCGACGCCGATATCAAACAGTTTTTTCAGATTCGGATCGGCTACGGCATCCGGCACTGCGCCTTTGCCATACAACATGACGGAAACCGCCAGCAAAATACCGCCCGATACCACGAAGGGAATCATGTGTGAAACGCCCGTCATTAAGTGCTGACGGGTATTTTTCAGGATCTGCACCAACTCATTCATAAGTCGCTCCCGGGCTTAGTAAAGCCCATGTCCATATTTTTGATGGCAGAAACAATAGGCAATCGCAGGCAGGGCAAACAGTGGATAAAAAGGCCATTTACTGGATTTTTGTAATGTCTGTACAAAAATGCGATCCGCCTCATAACTTGCGTTAACTCGGAATCATGCCGGAGTGGCGCGTCTTGTGAGACGCGTCGCAAATTAGCGGTTACATTACATTTGTCCAGCTTTTGGCAGATTTGTCACATGGCAGGCCGTTGCCATGCGCTCTTATCCTGTAAACAGAAAACCGTACCGGGAGAAAGGCAATGGCCCTGATTGTAGAATTTATTTGTGAGCTACCTAACGGCGTACATGCACGTCCGGCAAGCCACGTTGAAACGCTGTGTAATACTTTTTCATCACAAATTGAGTGGCATAACCTGCGCACCGATCGCAAAGGCAACGCCAAAAGCGCCCTGGCGCTAATTGGCACCGATACGCTGGTGGGCGATAACTGCCAGTTACTGATTTCCGGAGCAGACGAACAGGAAGCGCACCAGCGTTTAAGCCAATGGCTGCGCGATGAATTTCCCCACTGTGACGCGCCACTGGCGGAAGTTAAATCTGACGAACTGGAGCCGCTGCCGGTTTCACTGACCAACCTGAATCCGCGAATTATCCGCGCCCGCACCGTATGCAGCGGTAGCGCAGGCGGCATTCTGACGCCAATCTCTTCTTTAGATCTTAACGCGCTGGGTAATCTTCCCGCAGCCAAAGACGTTGACGCCGAGCAATCCGCGCTGGAAAACGGCCTGACGCTGGTGATGAAAAACATTGAGTTTCGTCTGCTTGATAGCGACGGCGCCACCAGCGCGATTCTGGAGGCACACCGCTCACTGGCAGGTGACACTTCGCTGCGTCAACACCTACTGGCGGGAGTCAGCGAGGGATTAAGCTGCGCCGAAGCGATTGTTGCCAGTGCGAATCACTTTTGCGAAGAGTTCGCCCGTTCCAGCAGCAGCTACCTGCAAGAGCGAGCCCTGGATGTGCGCGACGTCTGCTTCCAGTTACTCCAGCAAATTTACGGTGAACAACGCTTCCCGGCACCGGGCAAGCTGACGCAGCCCGCCATTTGTATGGCAGATGAACTGACCCCCAGCCAGTTCCTCGAACTGGATAAAAATCACCTCAAAGGTTTGTTACTCAAAAGCGGCGGCACCACGTCACATACGGTAATTCTTGCCCGTTCGTTCAACATTCCGACGCTGGTTGGCGTGGACATCGACACGCTTACTCCGTGGCAGCATCAAACGATTTATATCGACGGCAACGCCGGGGCGATTGTGGTCGAACCGACAGACGCGGTAGCGCGTTATTATCAACAAGAAGCCCGCGTACAGGACGCCCTGCGTGAGCAGCAACGTGTCTGGCTGACCCAGCAAGCCCGCACCGCTGACGGTATCCGCATTGAAATTGCCGCTAACATCGCCCACTCCGTGGAAGCGCAGGCCGCATTTGGCAATGGCGCGGAAGGTGTTGGCCTGTTCCGCACTGAAATGCTCTATATGGACCGCACCAGCGCACCGGGCGAAAGCGAGCTGTACAACATTTTTTGTCAGGCGCTGGAGTCCGCCAACGGGCGCAGCATTATTGTGCGTACCATGGACATTGGCGGCGACAAACCCGTTGATTATCTGAATATTCCCGCAGAAGCTAACCCGTTCCTCGGTTATCGCGCCGTGCGTATTTATGAAGAGTACGCCTCGCTGTTTACCACGCAGCTACGGTCGATCCTGCGCGCCTCTGCTCACGGCAGCCTGAAAATCATGATCCCGATGATCTCCTCAATGGAAGAGATCTTATGGGTGAAAGAAAAACTGGCAGAAGCTAAACAGCAACTGCGTAACGAACACATCCCGTTTGATGAGAAGATCCAGCTCGGTATCATGCTGGAAGTACCGTCGGTGATGTTCATCATCGATCAGTGCTGCGAAGAGATTGATTTCTTTAGTATCGGTAGTAATGACCTGACGCAATATCTGCTGGCAGTCGATCGCGATAACGCCAAAGTCACCCGTCACTACAACAGCCTGAATCCGGCATTCTTGCGGGCGCTCGATTACGCCGTGCAGGCGGTGCATCGCCAGGGCAAATGGATTGGTCTGTGCGGTGAACTGGGGGCGAAAGGTTCCGTGCTGCCGCTGCTGGTCGGTTTAGGGCTGGATGAACTCAGCATGAGCGCGCCGTCAATTCCGGCAGCAAAAGCGCGCATGGCGCAACTTGATAGCCGCGAATGCCGCCAGTTACTCAACCAGGCGATGGCCTGCCGTACTTCGCTGGAAGTGGAACACCTGCTGGCACAATTCCGCATGACACAACAGGACGCACCACTGGTCACCGCCGAGTGCATCACGCTGGAAAGCGACTGGCGCAGCAAAGAAGAAGTGCTGAAAGGCATGACCGATAACCTGCTGCTGGCAGGCCGCTGCCGCTATCCGCGTAAACTGGAAGCCGACTTGTGGGCGCGCGAGGCCGTTTTCTCTACCGGTCTGGGCTTTAGTTTCGCTATTCCGCACAGCAAATCGGAACATATTGAGCAGTCCACCATCAGCGTGGCGCGTCTGGCAGCACCGGTACGCTGGGGTGATGATGAAGCGCAATTCATCATTATGTTAACCCTGAACAAACACGCTGCGGGAGATCAGCATATGCGCATTTTCTCGCGCCTCGCTCGCCGCATCATGCACGAAGAATTCCGTAACGCGCTGGTTAACGCCGCCTCTGCCGACGCTATCGCCAGCCTGCTGCAACATGAACTGGAACTTTAAAAGGAAACATCATGGAACTGTATCTGGACACCGCTAACGTCGCAGAAGTTGAACGTCTGGCACGCATATTCCCGATTGCCGGGGTGACAACTAACCCGAGCATTATCGCTGCCAGCAAGGAGTCCATCTGGGAAGTGCTGCCGCGTCTGCAAAAAGCGATTGGTGATGAGGGCATTCTGTTTGCTCAGACCATGAGCCGTGACGCGCAGGGTATGGTGGAAGAAGCGAAGCGTCTGCGCGACGCCATTCCGGGCATTGTGGTGAAAATCCCGGTGACCGCCGAAGGTCTGGCAGCAATTAAAATACTGAAAAAAGAAGGTATTACTACGCTTGGCACCGCTGTATATAGCGCCGCACAAGGGTTATTAGCCGCGCTGGCAGGCGCCAAATACGTTGCTCCGTATGTTAACCGCGTAGACGCCCAGGGCGGTGACGGTATTCGCACGGTTCAGGAGTTGCAAGCATTGCTGGAAATGCACGCGCCAGAAAGCATGGTGCTGGCTGCCAGCTTTAAAACACCGCGTCAGGCGCTGGATTGTTTGCTGGCAGGATGTGAATCCATCACCCTGCCCTTAGATGTAGCGCAACAAATGCTCAACACGCCTGCGGTAGAGTCAGCTATAGAGAAGTTCGAACACGACTGGAATGCCGCATTTGGCACTACTCATCTCTAAAGGAGCAATTATGGACCGCATTATTCAATCACCGGGTAAATACATCCAGGGCGCAGATGTCATTAATCGTCTGGGCGAATACCTGAAGCCGCTGGCGGAACGCTGGTTAGTGGTGGGTGACAAATTTGTTTTAGGTTTTGCTCAATCCACTGTCGAGAAAAGCTTTAAAGATGCTGGACTGGTAGTAGAAATTGCGCCGTTTGGCGGTGAATGTTCGCAAAATGAGATCGACCGTCTGCGCGGCATTGCGGAAACCGCTCAGTGTGGCGCAATTCTCGGTATCGGCGGCGGCAAAACCCTCGATACCGCCAAAGCACTGGCGCACTTTATGGGTGTTCCGGTAGCAATCGCGCCGACCATAGCCTCTACCGACGCACCGTGTAGCGCACTGTCTGTTATCTACACTGATGATGGTGAGTTTGACCGCTATCTGCTGCTGCCGAACAACCCGGAACGCGTCATTGTCGACACCAAAATCGTTGCTGGCGCACCTGCACGCCTGTTAGCGGCGGGTATCGGTGATGCGCTGGCAACCTGGTTTGAAGCACGTGCCTGCTCTCGCAGTGGCGCGACCACCATGGCGGGCGGCAAGTGCACCCAGGCGGCGCTGGCGCTGGCTGAACTGTGCTACAACACCCTGCTGGAAGAAGGCGAAAAAGCGATGCTTGCCGCCGAACAGCATGTGGTAACTCCGGCGCTGGAGCGCGTGATTGAAGCGAACACCTATTTGAGCGGCGTGGGCTTTGAAAGCGGTGGTCTGGCTGCGGCACACGCTGTGCATAACGGCCTGACCGCTATCCCGGACGCGCATCACTATTATCACGGCGAAAAAGTGGCGTTTGGTACGCTGACACAGCTGGTGCTGGAAAACGCGCCGGTTGAGGAAATCGAAACCGTCGCGGCGCTGTGTCATGCCGTTGGTCTGCCAATTACCCTGGCGCAACTAGATATTAAAGAAGATATTCCGGCGAAAATGCGGATTGTAGCGGAAGCATCTTGTGCGGAAGGTGAAACTATTCACAACATGCCAGGCGGCGCAACGCCAGATCAGGTTTACGCCGCACTGCTGGTAGCCGACCAGTACGGTCAGCGTTTCCTGCAAGAGTGGGAATAACCTATGCCAAACTCCCGGCTTGTCCGGGAGTTTGAACGCAAAATTGCCTGATGCGCTACGCTTATCAGGCCTACGTAATCTCTGCAATATATTGAATTTGCGTGCTTTTGTAGGCCGGGTAAGGCGTTCACGCCGCATCCGGCACTCTGTGCCAGTAATCTGAAACTCCCACGTTGTTCGGGAGTTTTTTATCCGCTTCTGGACACTTTCTCCACAGAACAATCGTCAGCCCGGAAGGTCGAATCTGTGACTCTTATTTTCACGGACGAAACAGATGAAAGCTTCACTGGCGCTGGTCAGCCTTCTGACAGCCTTTACCAGCCACTCCTTAAAATCTCCCGCTGTTCCACCAACCGTGGTACAAATTCAGGCCAACACCAACCTTGCCATCGCGGATGGCGCCCGACAGCAAATTGGCAGTACGCTGTTTTACGATCCGGCATATGTGCAGCTTACCTATCCTGGCGGCGATGTCCCGCAGGAGCGCGGCGTATGCTCCGATGTAGTGATCCGCGCCCTGCGCAGCCAGAAGGTCGATTTGCAGAAGCTGGTGCACGAAGATATGGCGAAGAATTTTGCCGATTATCCACAAAAGTGGCAGTTAAAACGCCCTGACAGCAACATCGATCACCGTCGGGTGCCGAACCTGGAAACCTGGTTTACCCGCCATGATAAAACACGCCCCACCAGCAAAAACGCCAGTGACTATCAAGCGGGCGATATTGTCTCCTGGCGATTAGATAACGGGCTGGCACATATCGGTGTGGTTTCAGATGGTTTTGCCCGCGACGGTACGCCGCTGGTGATTCATAACATCGGCGCAGGTGCGCAGGAAGAAGACGTGCTGTTTAGCTGGCGGATGGTGGGGCACTATCGTTATTTTGTTCAATAAGCGATCGCCCCACGTGAAGAAAAAATTCAGACCCTATTTACGCTGACGGCTTCTTTTTTCTTACGGCTCACCAGCGCCAGTGCCAGCACAATCAGCACAATACCGCTACCTTCAACCGCGCCGGGATTCTCACCGAGCAGCCACCAGGAAAAGAGTACCCCGCAAACGGGAACCGCCAGTGTGCTTAAGCTGGCGATACTGGCGGGTAAGTTTTTCAGCACGAACAACCATAAGCTCCAGGCCAGCGCCGTCGCCAGAATCGCACTGTATACCAGCGCCCAGAACACGGTGGGTTGCCAGTCAATTTCACGTTGCGGCACCAGTAAAGCGACCACACTCATCACCAGCGCCGCATAAAGCATCTGCCAGGATGTTAATGACAATAAATCCACGCGCGGATGGCGGGCATAAAGGCGTTTAGCAACAATCGCGCTCGCCCCCCAACTGACGCCGGAGAGGATTGCCAGGATGGCGCTTTTCATCGAGGAGAAATCGAGTTGCCACGGCTGCAACACCAGCAATAAACCAACGGCAGCAATCAGAATCGCGAAATATTGCCCGCGTCGCAGTCGTTCACCGAGAAACAACGCCGCGAGAATCACCACCCAGAACGGCATGGTATAACTCAGGATAGCCACTTTTCCCGCACCGCCGCTGACCAGTGCCCATTGCGCCAGCCCTACCATCCCGCAGGTTTGTAACAGGGCAATGGCTAAAGTGTATTTAAACGGCGTCGGGCGCATCCCACGACCACGTAATAAAAGGACGATGAACAGAACGAGAGCGCCGAAAATGCAGCGTAAGGCGGTAAAGTCGAAGGCACCGATGTAGCTGGTAACTTGCTTCATAAAAATCCAGCTATAACTCCAGATAAGTGTGAGCACAACCAGGCCACTGATTGCCAGTGGGTTGCTCTTTCCCGTAGTAGGCATGAGAGATCCAGCGTGTAGTAGTTTTGTTAGCGACACTATACGCCGGTAAAGAAACTTCAGCGACTGCCTGAAAGGCAGTCGCTGAAGGAGGTCAGATTACAGCAGGTCGAAACGGTCGAGGTTCATGACTTTCACCCATGCCGCCACGAAGTCTTTAACAAACTTCTCGTGGGCATCGCTGCTGGCGTAAACTTCTGCCACCGCGCGCAGGACAGAGTTAGAACCAAATACCAGATCCGCACGGCTGGCAGTGTATTTCACTTCGCCGGTTTCACGGTCACGGCCTTCGAAAAGTTCTTTCGATTCGTCGGTCGCTTTCCACTCGTAACGCATATCCAGCAAGTTCACAAAGAAGTCATTGCTCAATACGCCCACGCGGTCAGTAAAGACGCCGTTTTTGCTGCCGTCGAAGTTGGCACCCAGTACGCGCATCCCGCCCACCAGCGCGGTCATTTCCGGCGCGGTCAGTGTCAGTTGCTGTGCTTTATCAATCAGCAGTGACTCGGTGGTGGAAACATCCAGGCGAGCGCGATAGTTACGGAAGCCGTCAGCAATCGGCTCCAGCAGCTCGAACATCTCAATGTCGGTCTGATCCTGACGCGCATCGACGCGACCCGGCGCAAATGGTACATGAATGCTCAACCCTGCGGCGCTTGCGGCTTTCTCTACGCCAACCACACCAGCCAGCACGATGATATCCGCCAGCGAAGCTTTGCCAGACTCTTTCTGAATTTTCTCCAGAACTGGCAGAGCACGAACGGCTGCTGCGTTCACATCCCAGTCGCGCTGCGGCATTAATGCCAGACGTGCACCATTGGCACCACCACGTTTGTCGCCACCACGGAAGGTAGAAGCAGACGCCCAGGCCACCGATACCAGCTCGCTGACAGACAGACCAGAATCCGCAATCGCGAATTTCAGATCGATAATGTCCTGCTCGGTCGGGTTGTAGATCGGCTGCGGCAGCGGATCTTGCCAGATCAGATCTTCTTTCGGCACTTCCGGTCCGATGTAGCGAGATTTCGGCCCCATATCCCTGTGCGTCAGTTTGAACCAGGCACGGGCAAAGGCTTCGTTGAACGCCTGCGGATCGTTGAGGAAACGACGAGAGATCTTCTCGAACTCAGGATCAAAACGCAGCGTCAGGTCGGTCACCAGCATCGTCGGTTTACGTTTCTTCGACGGATCAAACGGATCCGGGATAATTTCCGGTGCGTCTACCGCTTCGAACTGGATTGCGCCAGCCGGGCTGCGGGTCTGTACCCACTCATACTTGAACAGGTTCTCGAAGAAATAGTTGCTCCACTGGGTCGGCGTCTGGGTCCAGACTACTTCCAGACCAGAGGTAATGGCATCTGCGCCAACGCCGCTGCCGTAAGTGCTCGCCCAACCTAAACCTTGTTCTTCAATCGGTGCAGCTTCCGGGTCAGGGCCAACGTTAGATGTCGGACCTGCACCGTGGGTTTTACCCAGCGTGTGTCCACCCGCGATCAGCGCCACGGTTTCTTCGTCGTTCATCCCCATGTTGCCAAAGGTCGCGCGGATAGCCGCCGCCGCCGAAAGCGGTTCGCCGCTGTGATCCGGGCCTTCCGGGTTAACGTAAATCAGCCCCATCTCGGTTGCGCCCAGCGGTGCTTTCGCCAGTGCTTCCGGATGACGGTGGGTCAGCCAGGCTTTTTCATCACCCCAGTTAACGTCGAGATCCGGTTCCCAGACGTCTTCACGACCGGCACCAAAACCGAAGGTACGGAAGCCGGAATTTTCCAGCGCCACGTTACCCGCGAGGATAAACAGGTCTGCCCAGGAGATTTTCTGACCATATTTCTGTTTGATTGGCCACAACAGGCGACGCGCTTTATCGAGGCTAACGTTATCCGGCCAGGAGTTCAGCGGTGCAAAACGTTGCTGACCACGACCTGCGCCGCCGCGTCCGTCGATGGAACGGTAAGTCCCCGCGCCGTGCCAGGCCATACGAATAAATAAGCCCGCATAGCTGCCCCAGTCGGCAGGCCACCACGGCTGAGATTCTGTCAGCAGGGCTTTCAGATCTTTTTTCAGGCCGTAGTAATCTAATTTGCTGAATTCTTTGCGGTAGTCAAAGTCCTCACCCAGTGGGTTAGAACGATTAGAATGTTGGTTTAACAGGTCAACACGGAGTTGATTTGGCCACCAGTCGCGAGTGGTTGTGCCCCCACCTGCGCTCTGGTCATGACCGCCCTGATGGAACGGGCATTTGCCGGTGGCTGTCGTGTTATGGATATCGTCTGACGTGCTCATCAATGTGCTCCCCTCTACAGTGTTACCGTTACGATACACAGCGTTAGAGAGAAGTTATAATTGAATTAATCCACGGATGCGATAGTTGAGATCTTACATATTGTTGGTTAAAGAGATGTAGATCAAATTGATCGTAATTAAGCCTTTTTGATTATGTCCGATTTAGGACAAATACTTTATAAAAAAGGGTTTTAGCTTCGCATACTTCAAGGGAGGAGGGAGAAAACAAGGCTGACTACCTTATTTTCCCTCTCTCATTTCGAGGCAGCATTTTGTGCTCTGTTTAAAATTTGTGATCACTGTGTGATTTTCACAAAAGCCACAATATTTATAAACCAGGTCGAACACCCAGCGTATGACAAATCGCGTAACTCATTTCAGCGCGGTTAAGCGTATAGAAGTGGAAATCTTTAACCCCTTCCCGGCTTAAAATCTTCACCATGTCCATGGCAATATTCGCACCCACCAGCTTGCGGGTTTCGGCATCGTCATCCAGACCGTCAAACATTTGCGCCATCCACGCCGGAATACGCACGTTAGTCATGTCGGCAAATTTCTTCGCCTGTTTAAAGTTAGAGACCGGCAAAATGCCCGGAATAATTTCCACATCGATACCCGCCGAGACGCAGCGATCGCGAAAACGCAGGTAGCTTTCGACATCGAAGAAGAACTGAGTAATCGCACGGTTGGCACCGGCATCGACTTTACGTCTCAGGTTAAGCAAATCTGCCTGGGCACTTTTCGCTTCCGGGTGAACTTCCGGATACGCCGCCACGGAGATATCGAAATCAGCGACTTCTTTTAACAGCGTCACCAGGTCAGAGGCATACATTTCCGGCTTACCGCTTCCCGGCGGCAGGTCGCCACGCAGCGCCACAATATGGCGAATGCCGTTATTCCAGTAGTCACGAGCGATGGTGCGCAGCTCATCGGGAGTCGCATCAATGCAGGTGAGATGCGGCGCAGCTTCGAGACCAGTGCGATCTTTAATGCCTTTAATAATGCTGTGTGTACGGTCGCGCTCGCCAGAGTTCGCGCCATAGGTCACCGATACAAACTTCGGTTTCAGGCTGCTAAGGCGATCAATGGAGTTCCACAGGGTCTGCTCCATTTCACTGGTACGCGGCGGGAAAAACTCGAACGAAACGTTAATCTGCCCCTGGACTTCTGCCAGGCTCTGATTCAGGGCATCCCGCTGGCTGGCGTGAAAAAAGCTCATACCTTACCTCATCAATCGCTTATCGTTATATGTTGTGTTGTGAACATCTATCCATTTAGACGTCCAGATGTAAAGATGAAGGAAAAGCCGAAGGGCGTCAACCGAAAAATGACCAATGATGGTGAGGAAAAATCAGGGAAGATGAAAAAGATTCAGGATGGGAATTACAAGAAACCTGGCAGACGGATTTATTGTTTCTTGCCGGATGCAGCGTGAACGCCTTATCCGGCTTACAACGCAAGGATAATTAGGTAAATTATGTTAAGCCCAATAAGCATGTGCATTATGCCTTATTGGGCTCCTGAAATTACAACAACTGCGCCAGCCGATTAATATCCGACTGAATCGCCCCAGCGGTGACATCGCGCCCTGCGCCTGGCCCACGGATCACCAGCGGGTTATCGCGATACCAGCGGCTTTCGATGGCAAAGACGTTATCGCACGGTAGCAGTGATGCCAGCGGATGATCTTCACGCACCGCTTCCACGCCCACACGCGCTTTGCCGTTGGCATCGAAACGCGCCACGTAGCGCAGCACCAGCCCCATTTCGCGGGCAGCTTCCAGCCGTTGTACCATCTGCTCGTTCAGCTCATCGCCATTTTCAAAGAAATGGTCGATGCTGCCGCCTTCGCAATGGGCAGGCACCAGCGATTCCACGCGCACTTGATCCGGTTCGATGTTGTAACCCGCTTCACGCGCCAGAATCACCAGTTTGCGCATCACGTCTTTGCCGGAAAGGTCATCACGCGGGTCAGGTTCAGTTAACCCTTGCTGCCACGCCTGATCCACCAGCTCGGTAAACGGCACGCTACCGTCAAATTGCAGGAACAGCCAGGAGAGCGTGCCGGAGAAGATCCCGCTGATCGATAAAATGGTATCGCCGCTGTCGATCAGATCGCGCACGGTATGGTTGATCGGCAAGCCTGCGCCGACGGTGGCGTTATACAGCCAGTGACGCCCGGTTTTTTCGAACGCGTCGTGGATCTGGCGATATTTATTGCTGTCGCTCGCTCCCGCCAGTTTGTTGGCGCTGATAACGTGGAAACCGTGGCTGGCGAAATCGAGATATTGATCGGCAAGCTGCTGGCTAGCGGTCACGTCCAGCACCACTAAATCATCATACGGATGGGCGCGCATCCACAGGAACAGCGACTCTTCATCCTGCTCGACCGCTTCATCGTTGAAGAAGGCTAACGCGCGGCTGGCGTCCAGCCCGTCATAACTCAACAGGCTGCGGCGGCTGTCCACCACGCCTGCCAGCACAAATTCAAATCCGGTACGCGCCGAAAGCGTACTCTGCTCACGAGCGAACAGTTCCAGCCAGCGGGAACCGATATTGCCCTTGCCGAACAGGACCAGGCCAATGCGTTTTTCCGCGCGGAAGACGGACTGATGCAGCCCCTGGATCAGGCTTTCGGTCGGGCCAGTGCGCAGTACTGCCACCAGGCTGATACCGTCATCGGACTGCCAGGTAAATTCGACCGGCTGGCCTTTCAGTTGCTGCCAGAAGCGGTGGCAATGCAGCGGGTTACGGGTGACGCCCGCCCCGACCATCGCCACCAGCGCCAGCCCCTGACGCAAGCGCAGCTCGCCAGGTAATCCCGCTTCGTCGAGAATTTTCAGGGCACTGTCCGCCACTTCCGAGGTGTAGCAAAATTGCAGCAACTGGCGATCGTTATGCACGCCAACCGCCAGTGGACGCACCTGCGCGCGTTTCAGGATCTGGTCGATTTCTTTATGCGCCAGTTTGAAGTCCTGGCTGGCGGGCACCTGAAACTCAATCAAACAGACATCATCGTGACTGGTGACAATACGCGCTCCTGTACCGGAAGCCAGCACGCGTTCAATGCGTGTAGAGCCTTGATCCGGCGTGTAGCTACAGCGCAGTTGCAGGTCGATTTCACTACCGGATACAGGCTGTAAAGTACGGGCGTGGAGGACAGGTGCCGCCAGACGAGCCAGCTCGCTGGCCTCATCAAGACGCAGCAACGGCAGCAGGCAGGCATCTTTCACTTTACGCGGATCGGCGCTGTATACCCCGGCAACGTCGCTCCAGATAGTTACGCGGGAAACGCCTGCCAGCGCACCGATTTGGGTGGCGGAATAGTCGGAACCGTTACGCCCCAGCAGCACCGTTTCACCGGCGTTGTTGCGGCTGATAAATCCGGTCACTACCAGACGTTTGCCCGGATGCTGCACCAGCAGTTGTTGCAGCAGCGGGTACGAAAGGCCTTCATCAACCTGCGGTTGCGCAGCGCGTTCAGCACGTAAAAACTCGCGGGCATCAAGCCAGGCCGCAGGCAGTCCTTGTTGGTTAAGCACCGCAGACATCAGGCGCGCCGACCACACTTCGCCGTGACCCACCACTTCCGCATACACCGCGTCGTTAATACCGCTGTCGAGCAGCGCCGCCAGGCGTTCAAGATCGCTGACAAAGGCGCTAATGAGGCTATCGGCTTCTTCGGCAGGTAACAGGCCGCTAATCAGATCGCATTGATAACGACGTAGCGTTTGTTGAACCTGATGCGCAGAGAGACGATCGGTCTGGCTTAGTTTCAACCAGTTAATCAACTGGTTAGTGGTGCTACCGGCGGCGGAAACCACCATCATATCGTCGGGCTGAGAGTACTCCGCCATAATGCCCGCGACACGCAAATAACACTTCACATCAGCCAGACTACTGCCACCAAATTTATGCAGTTGACGACCTTTCGCCCCTGCCTGCGCAATCACACTCATTTTTACCCCTTGTTTGCAGCCCGGAAGCCATTTTCCAGGTCGGCAATTAAATCTTCGCCATCTTCAATACCGGTGGAGATACGCAACAGCGTCTCGGAGATCCCGGCGGCAGTACGCGCTTCTGGCGCCATGCCTGCATGTGTCATGGTTGCGGCGTGAGAGATTAAACTTTCCACTCCCCCTAACGATTCCGCCAGCGTAAACAACGACAGCCCGCCCAGGAAACGACGCAGCGTCTGCTCATCGCCATCCAGTTCAAAACTCAACATTGCGCCAAAGCCTTTTTGCTGGCGCACGGCAATTTCATGCCCCTGATTTTCCGGCAGCGATGGGTGATAAAGTTTTTTCACCAACGGCTGGGTTTGCAGATATTTCACAATCGCCTGCGCGTTGCGCTGAGCCAGCTCCATACGCGGCACCAGAGTACGCAGACCGCGCAGCAGCAGATAGCTGTCAAACGCGCCGCCCGTTACGCCAATATTGTTTGCCCACCAGGCCAGTTCGGTAACCACGTCTGGATCTTTAGCAATCACCACGCCCGCCACCACGTCAGAGTGACCGTTCAGATATTTCGTACATGAATGCAACACCAGATCGGCACCTAATGCCAGTGGATTTTGTAATGCCGGGCTTAAGAAGGTGTTATCCACCACGCTCACCGCCCCGACTTCCCTTGCCAGATGGCAGATTTTCGCAATATCCACGACGCGTAACAATGGATTACTTGGGCTTTCTACCAGCACCAGTTTAGGTTTTTCTGCCAGTGCCGCCCGTAATGCCTGCTCATCACCCTGATCAACAAACAACACGCGATAGCAACCGCGTTTTGCCAGGCTATCGAACAGGCGATAGCTGCCACCGTAGCAGTCGTGCGGCGCAACCAGCAGATCGCCGGGTTTCAAAAAGACGGTCGTGACCAGGTGAATAGCTGACATGCCGGTATTGGTTAGCACCGCACCTGCACCGCCTTCCAGTTCTGCCAGCGCACGCTGGACCACATCGCGCGTTGGGTTGCCGCGACGCGAGTAATCATGCGCGCGTGGTTCGTTAAATCCGGTAAAGTTATAGGTGCTGGAAAGATGGATAGGCGGGACAACGCAACCATACTGTTCGTCGTCATTTAACCCGCTACGCACTGCGATGGTGGCCTGTTTACGCGTCATGTGATGAAGTTTCCTGGGCTTTGTTGGTGAAATGTCAGGCACCAGAGTAAACATTGTGTTAATGGACGTCAATACATCTGGACATCTAAACTTCTTTGCGTATAGATTGAGCAAATCCGAAATTGCCGTTAAAATTATATGCATTATCACACTGGCAGGCGCATTACACGATGTCACGGTAGCGCCTGTGCGGTAAACTATGCGGGTTTATGACCAGTGCCCTTATAAACTGTGTGGTCTGGTCTCAATTTATTGACGAAGAGGATTAAGTATCTCATGGCTGAATGGAGCGGCGAATATATCAGCCCATACGCTGAGCACGGTAAGAAGAGTGAACAAGTCAAAAAGATTACGGTTTCCATTCCTCTTAAGGTGTTAAAAATCCTCACCGATGAACGCACGCGTCGTCAGGTGAACAACCTGCGTCACGCTACTAACAGCGAGCTGCTGTGCGAAGCGTTTCTGCATGCCTTTACCGGGCAACCTCTGCCGGATGATGCCGATCTGCGTAAAGAGCGCAGCGACGAAATCCCGGAAGCGGCAAAAGAGATCATGCGTGAGATGGGGATTAACCCGGAGACGTGGGAATACTAAAGCGGAAAAGAGCGGCGCGGAGAGTGGAATCGCCTGATGCGCTACGCTTATCAGGCCTACGTCATATTGCAATTTATTGAATTTGCACGAACTTGTAGGCCGGATAAGGCGTTCACGCCGCATCCGGCATAAACAACGAGCACGTTGTCAGCGGCTCTGCTCTAACCCACCGCTTTTTATACATGGACGTTTAACTATGAAAAACAGGCTACTGCTCCCCGGCCTGCTGGTTTCTGTGCCTGCCCTTGCCTGGCAACCGCAAACCGGCGACATCATCTTTCAAATTTCTCACTCATCGCAAAGTAAAGCAATCCAACTGGCGACCCATTCCGATTACAGCCACACCGGTATGCTGGTTATACGCAATAAAAAACCCTACGTCTTTGAAGCGGTCGGCCCGGTGAAATACACCCCGCTCAAGCAGTGGATCGCCCACGGTGAAGATAGCAAATATATTGTTCGCCGCGTTGAAGGTGGGTTAACAACCGAACAACAGCAAAAACTGGCGCAAACGGCAAAACGTTATCTGGGTAAACCGTATGACTTCAGTTTTTCGTGGAGCGACGATCGCCAGTACTGTTCAGAAGTGGTGTGGAAGGTTTATCAGAACGCGCTGGGAATACGCGTGGGCGAGCAGCAAAAACTAAAAGAGTTCGATCTTAGTAACCCGCTGGTTCAGGCAAAGCTCAAAGAACGCTACGGCAAAAATATCCCGCTTGAAGAAACAGTAGTCTCACCGCAAGCCGTTTTCGATGCGCCGCAACTCACTACCGTTGCTAAAGAATGGTCGCTGTTTTCATGGTAATGGGCCAATCACATCATAACTGGCCCCCCTAAAACCTAACTTTTGCTGGTCTGAAGCTCTTGCGATAATTCAGCAACGTCATTTTGACGCTGTCGTTCCATGGCGATCGCGCCAAAGTGCGTTAACGTACAGAAAATAATGCAGCAGATAACACCAGCAAGCAGAAGATAAAAACCGCCATCCCAACCAACCTGATCGACCATAACACCAAACAGACTTGTTCCAAGCGTTGCGCCAAGAATATAGCTCATAAAACCACGCAAACCGACTGCAGAACCCACGGCAAAACTGGGGACAATTTCCATTGTCTGAACAGAAGCCAGGAACTGCGGAACATAAATAAGGCAGCCTACGCAGGCAGCAAAAATGGTAATAGAGAGCAGAGAGTCACTTTTCCAGTAGCCCAGCAGGCAGAAGAAAATCAATACCATACTGATAATAGCGGGTGGCATACGGCGACCATGAAATAATTTATCACTCAACCAGCCAGCAAATAACGTAGTTGGAATCGCCGCCCATTCGAAGATTAAAAATGCCGTGCTCATTTCAGTCTTCGTAAAATGTTTCACACTTAACAGGTAAATAGGCAACCAACTGATAATTCCGAAACGCACCATATAGACAAAAACATCAACGAAAGAGACGAACCATGCATTCTTGTTTTTTAGCACATAGGTACAAAAAATTTGCCAGGCAGTCATATCTTCCGGCGCACGCTCATCTTTTGCTTTAATGCTGACGTCGTCCGGGACGATTTCGCTTAATGGCGGCAAACCTTCACTTACGGGCGAACCTTTACCTGACATGAGTACCACAATAGCAATAACAACAGAGACAATCGCTGGAACAACATATGTTGCTATTTTCCAGTGTTCAGTACCCAGCACAGCAAATGCACCACCAACAATCGGAGCAACAATACCGCCCCCAACATTGTGCGAAATATTCCAGACCGCACCGACGATGCCCCGTTCTTTACGAGGGAACCAGTTGGCTATTGTAATAAACGAAGGACCAACCCCCATCCCTTGAAAGAGACCATTTAAAATAACAAGTCCCGCAAACATCCAGAAAGCAAAACTAAAACCAAGCGCCACGTTAACGAGAGCACAAAGAACCAACCCCACAGCCATATAAACTTTAGGGTTCGCTTTATCTGCCAGACTACTCATTACCCCTTTACTAATACCATAGGCGATCAGCATACAACTGCTAAGTAGACCTATTTGAGTCGCAGACAGATTAAGATCTTGCTTTAAATAAGGTGTGGAGAGAACAAAGTTATTCCTGACAATATAATACGAAAGATAACCGATAAACACGCTAAATAGCGCCTGCATACGATAACGATTATAGGTATTCTTTATTTCACTTTCAGGAACCTTATGTGTTGCCACTTTAGGTTTCAATAGAGAAAGCATATATCACCTTCCAGTTCATAGAGTTATTTAAAACAGCAATACCAGTTGCTACTCTCTGATGAGTATTGCAAAAGCCCTTGCTTCATTGGTTTTGAAGATAGTGAAGCAAGTGAGTTTAAGTTACAATACAGGGCATATGAGTCAAAACTGACTCAAAAATACAGATGTCATGTTCCATTTCTTTCCCATTTTTATATCTCAAAATAGAACGAAGCCATTATTCCGGCATTAACGGGTTACAACAGCCCCAATAAAAAAATAATTACTTTTATTAATTTTTTCAGTTTTTGAGGTCAGTCACATATTTTGTATCCATATACGTGATCATTGAAGAGGCTCGATTTTACCCTGTTGGAGGATCATGCTACACAACATGAAAATTTCCATCACCGTTCAACAACAGGCAGGGCTTAAACATTTTCATGTTAACCCTCGTGACAAGTACATTTGCGCTCGAATTAAAGCCATTCTTCCGACTTCTGAAGGCTGGCGCAAAGAAACAATAGAATCCGGTCAGGGCCTGAATCCGATAGCACAAATGTCGAAATTAATTACCGGGAATAGCCGTAACAATCGCTATTTCCGTAAGATACACATGTTCAGAGGTGCAATATTGATCTTTTTTTGATAACCGCTTCCAGATATAGTGACGCTAGTTACATCTGAATTAATGAAATTTCCGATACTGACATCAGCGTCTTACAGTCATTGTGTATATTAGCTAACGGATAATGATATGAATTACAGCGTAAGAGTTTTTCTCTCGTTAATGGGATTTTTGACATGATTCGTATTATACAGCGAGCATTAATCTGTTGGGTTTTATGCGTCAATGTCACCTCAGCGCAAGAGCTGGTGATTGCTACAACGCTTTCTTCGGAAGCGACGGAGCACATTATCAGTCAATGGCAAAAACAACCACTGGCAACCAAAATCCGAACGCTTAACCGAACCAGTGCATCCATTGAGCGCCTGCTAGAAAATCCATTGGGTGAAAATATTGATCTGGTACTGAGTTCATCTCCCATGTTGCTACAGCGGTTGCAAAGTAAAAATCTGCTCCAGCCATTTAATAATCAAATAGAAACAAGCAGAAAGTTAGTACCCGAATCTATTCGTTCAACCACCGTTGCGGTTGCAGTATCGGGCTATGGCATCCTGATCAATGTGGCGCATCTGGAAGATAAAAATGAACCAGTACCGACTTCATGGAAGGAATTGAGCAGGTCACGTTATCAAGGAACACTATTAATGAGCAGCCCTTCACGTTCAGATACCACACATCTGATGATTGAAGATCTCCTGCAACAACAAGGATGGAGTAATGGTTGGGGTACTCTACTGAAAATAGGCGGCAATCTCGCTACCATTTCATCACGCAGCTTTGGCGTAGCAAATAAGATCAGTACAGGGCTGGGAGACGCTGGTCCAGTCATCGACAATTACGCTAACGTACTGCTTAATAATTCAACTTTACGTTTCAGTTATTTCCCCAACTCTCGCGCAGCACCAATGTTTATTGCCATCGCAAACGGTAGTAAACATCCACAGGAGGCGGGGCGTTTTATTAATTTTTTGTTGAGCCAGGAAGGACAACAGGCATTAAGCGATTCTGATTCAGGAAAGTATCCGGTATATCCGCTACCCTCCGGTACTCCACTCGCGGATCAACAACTGCGATTATTTGCCTCCCCTTCCCTTGATTATCCGTTGATTATGCAGCGTCAAAAGCTTGTGCAACTGTTATTTGATAATGCGATTACTTTTCGCCTTACCGAGCTTCAAAACAGTTGGAAATCATTATATGCCGCAGAACATCGGCTTAAGCGTAAATTGCCAGATGTGCGCGCATTATTAACAGCAGTTCCTGTTACCCCGGAGCAGTCCGTTAATGCCATGTACCTGCAGCAATTCGAACTGCAATCAGGCTTTCGTGAAGCTCAGCTCATGGCATGGCAGCAGTTTTTCCTGCATCAGCAGCAATTGGTGAACACACAACTTGAGTCGTTAAAGTGAAACAACTACATACTATAGGGACGAGCTTACGGCTCGCCTTTGTTTTTAGCGCCGTTCTTACGCTATTCGTTAGCGTAGTCAGCCTCTATTCCTGGTATGAACAAAATTCTCAGGTTCGCTACGCGCTTGATGATTATTTCCCGAGGATTCAGGCTTCATTTCTTTTTGAAGAAAACCTCACCGCATTGGTAAACGAATTTAATGAGCTACAACAGACAACCAATACCGCTAGTCGTCTTCAGGTAAGGGAGCAGATTGAACAACGGCTACAAAAAATTAAGGCTATTAACCCTCATCTTGATTCAGTACATCAACGTGCGCTTAACCAACAGGTCGCCAGTAGTGCCAGACTGCTTAACAAGCTCGATAACGCATTGAACAACAACAATCAGGAAAAAGGGAAACTCGACGTTATATCCTCAAGAGTTAACTGGCTGCATGATGACTTTAATAATGAACTCAACTCACTTACTCAGGATTTAAGTTGGCAACAATCGTCGTTGCTAAATCAACTCAGCCAACGAAAAGATCTACCCGAAAAACAGAGTTTGCAAAATGCTCAGCAAACCATTCAAAAAGAACTGCAGCTCGTTTTCGAACTTTCACATATAGAAACCCAAATCGTCAGTACGCTAAAGGAGATGCTTAACACGCATAGCGGAGATATAGGCGCGTTAAAACAACATATTCAGTATTTGAATTTTTTGAAACACAGCATTGACGAAAATGTGCGGTCGTTATCTTCTTATTCCAGTACCATTACATTACACCAGACAGTTTATTCCTTGTGGGAGTTGGGTACTCAGCAAAATTATCTACCCGGAACCCTGGCCGCCTGGCAACAAGCTCAACAAACTCTCATGAGTACTATCGGGGATAAAGAGCGTGTATTTACGCAAATACGCGGTCAATTAGAAACGCAATTAGGTAATAGCCATCAACAATTGCAAACATTCAATCTCCGATTGGAAAAAATAATGCAAATCAGCGGGCTATTGATTTTGGCGGCTATGGTTACCGCCTTACTGTTCGTCATTCTGGTAAATTACCTCTACATTCGTCCCAGAATGATCCGCCGATTTCAGTTACTGAATGATGCCGTTGTCAAGTTAAGCAATGGTGAACTCGATGCTGATATCCCGGTCTCCGGCAACGATGAACTTGGGAGAATTGCCAACCTGCTCCGCCAGACTATTGAGAAAATTAATCAACAGCAACGTCAACTGGGACAGGAAATATGCGAGCGTATTGCGACAGAAAAAAACCTTCGTACAACACAAAGTGAATTGATCCAAACTGCAAAACTGGCCGTGGTTGGGCAGACAATGACAACACTGGCACATGAAATTAATCAACCACTTAATGCATTATCTATGTATCTTTTCAGCGCCAACCGCGCGCTGGAACAACAAGACGTTGGTTTGGTGAAAAATTATATTGTCACAATGCGATCGTTGGTCGAGCGCATGGATAACATCGTTAAAAGATTGCGCAACTTTGCCCGCCGTCGAGATAGTGAACTGGCTGGCGGTGCAATCAATTTACAGCAGGTAATTTATTCATCCTGGGAACTTCTGGCGTTGAAACATCGACCACTGAAGGCCTCTCTTCACTACCCTGATAATTTCCCTGCCGTTTATGGCGATGATGTTTTGATTCAACAAGTTTTAGTTAATTTGTTTACGAATGCCCTGGAAGCCACTCTGGAGCAATCACCCACAATAACCATCAGCTTTGAAGAAGAAGCCTCCACTGTAACGCTATATATTGCTGATAATGGAAAAGGCTGGCCAGTGCATCTGGCTGATCGACTATTAACGCCTTTTACCACGGACAAAGCTGTAGGTTTGGGTATTGGCCTTTCGATTAGTCATTCTATTATGCGCCAGTGCCAGGGAGAGTTATATATCGCGTCAACTCTCGACCGCCATGCGCTGGTTATTCTACGTTTCAGGAAACTTTAAGCATGACAGACACCACCCCAACAATTCTGTTAATTGATGACGACAATGATGTTCTGCAAGCCTACAGCACTCTCTTACAACAAGAGGGTTATGTCGTATGTACCTGTAGCAACCCTTCTGAGGCTCTACAATTACTGCAAAACACGTGGGAAGGCATCGTGGTGTGCGACGTTTGTATGCCGGATATTTCAGGCATTACGCTACTGGAAAAAATAATGCTGATTGACCCTAATCTTCCCATTCTGATGATCACCGGGCATGGCGATGTCCCCATGGCAGTTGAAGCAGTAAAAAAGGGAGCGTGGGATTTCCTGCAAAAGCCGATCAATCCGGAACAATTTCTATCGCTTATCGAAAAAGCACTGGCTGAACGTGAAGCTTATCTGGAACAAAAAAAATGGCGACACGCTCAGTTTAATCGGCACTTAATCGGTAACAGTGGTTGGATTCGCCAGACACGTCAACAGCTTGAAACGCTGGCAGAAACCGATCTTCCCGTCTGCTTTTACGGCGAACCTGGCACAGGAAGAACATTAGCCGCCCACTATCTTCATCAATTTAGTTCTCGCAAGGAAAGACCTTTAATTGAACGCACACTCAGCGCCAATAGCCCGCAGCCCCTGGAAGAATGGGTGAAAGAAGCAAAAGGTGGCACGCTGTTATTAAAAGAACTTGAGCATTTAACGCCAGAAAATCAGCGCGCCTTGATCCAATACCAGGAAAGACCCCAGGATCGGTCATTTCGTCTGATTGTTGTTAATCAAAGCCCTCTGGCTGAACTGGCTGCCGCACAAAAAATTATTCCTGCATTGTATTTTCTTTTTTCACTCACCCACATTGAATGCCCACCACTCAGCCAGCGACCGGGGGATATTGAACCTATTTTTCACCATTATCTGACCCTCACCTGTAAACGATTAAATCGCCAGCAGCCGCTGTTGGGAAAAGCTTTTTATAAGCGACTGATGGCGCGTACCTGGCCTGGTAATATTATTGAATTGGTGAATGCGGCAGAACTGGTGGCAGTCGGCGTTTTAATGCTGGACGATTCGGTCAGTTTGCAGATGATGGAGACGGATCCAGCACCGCTGGATGAACTCGTAGAATCTTATGAAAGACAAATAATTATTGATGCACTCAACTTCCATCAGGGTCGTATCAACGACGTTGCCGATTACTTTCAGATACCCAGAAAAAAGCTGTATTTGCGCATGAAAAAATACGGTATTGATAAAATGGATTTTCGCTATGAGAAGAAAGATAAAAAGACACAAACTCAATAAGTTATGTTGCTAATGTAGATTTTCAGGCACAAAAAAAGCGCCGTGCGGCGCTTTTTTCGGAAATCCGGTCTTATTTGCTGCCCGGGATGCTGAAACGCTTGTTGAAGCGGTCAACACGGCCACCGGTAGCAACATCACGCTGTTTGCCAGTGAAGAACGGGTGGCACTTGCTGCACACGTCGAGGTTCAGGTCATGACCAACGGTGGAGCGGATTTTCATTACGTTACCGCAAGAGCAGCTAGCAGTAATTTCTTCGTATTTCGGGTGAATATCTTTTTTCATGGGAAAACCTCGGTTTAAGGCCGCGTCGCTCTTCCAGCCCTAACGCCAGACACCACGCGATGTTTAAAGTATAGTTTCAATACGATCATTTCGTATCAAAGGCGCCGAATCATACAGAAATTAACCAGCGTATGCAAACTGATCCGCACTCCTCTACGGCAATGTGTATACTGTTCCACCGAATTTCAAGTCAGGATGATGCTATGCCCGTTGCTCACGTTGCCTTGCCCGTTCCGCTTCCCCGAACCTTTGACTATCTGCTGCCTGAAGGCATGACGGTTAAAGCCGGGTGTCGCGTGCGCGTGCCGTTTGGTAAACAGCAAGAACGCATCGGGATTGTGGTGTCCGTTAGCGATGTCAGCGAGCTGCCGCTCAACGAGCTAAAAGCGGTAGTTGAAGTGCTGGACGTTGAGCCTGTATTTACTCACTCCGTCTGGCGATTACTGCTATGGGCGGCAGATTACTATCATCATCCGATTGGCGATGTGCTGTTTCATGCCTTGCCGATTTTACTACGCCAGGGGCGGCCTGCGGCGAACACGCCGATGTGGTACTGGTTTGCCACTGAACAAGGCCAGGCGGTGGATCTTAACAGCCTGAAACGTTCACCCAAGCAACAACAGGCGTTGGCGGCGTTACGGCAAGGGAAAATCTGGCGCGACCAGGTCGCCACGCTCGAATTTAATGATGCCGCGTTGCAGGCGCTGCGCAAAAAAGGTCTGTGCGAACTGGCAAGCGAAACACCGGAATTTATTGACTGGCGAACGAACTATGCCGTTTCTGGCGAGCGGTTGCGACTAAATACTGAACAAGCCACCGCCGTTGGTGCCATCCATAGCGCGGCAGATACATTTTCCGCCTGGCTGCTGGCGGGCGTCACCGGCTCCGGTAAAACGGAAGTTTATCTCAGCGTGCTGGAAAACGTGCTCGCTCAGGGCAAACAGGCGCTGGTAATGGTGCCGGAAATCGGCCTGACACCACAAACTATCGCCCGTTTTCGTGAACGCTTTAATGCGCCCGTAGAAGTTCTGCATTCTGGCCTGAACGACAGCGAGCGTCTTTCGGCGTGGCTGAAAGCAAAAAATGGCGAGGCGGCGATTGTGATCGGCACCCGCTCCGCGCTGTTTACGCCGTTTAAAAATCTCGGCGTGATTGTCATCGACGAAGAACATGACAGCTCCTACAAGCAACAGGAAGGCTGGCGCTATCATGCCCGCGACCTGGCGGTGTATCGTGCGCACAGCGAGCAAATCCCGATTATTCTTGGCTCCGCAACGCCCGCGCTGGAAACGTTGTGCAACGTCCAGCAGAAAAAATACCGCCTGCTGCGCCTGACGCGCCGGGCGGGGAATGCGCGTCCGG
This sequence comes from Escherichia sp. MOD1-EC6475, assembly GCF_003046645.1. Lineage (NCBI taxonomy): Bacteria > Pseudomonadati > Pseudomonadota > Gammaproteobacteria > Enterobacterales > Enterobacteriaceae > Escherichia > Escherichia sp. MOD1-EC6475. The sequence continues at coordinate 53,136 of NZ_PZKQ01000023.1, forward strand.
CAATTCAACATGTGCTGGATTTAAAAGGTCAGAAGGTGCAGGCGGGGCTGGCTCCGGCGTTAATCACCCGTATGCGCCAGCATTTACAGGCCAATAACCAGGTCATTCTCTTTCTTAACCGCCGTGGCTTTGCGCCTGCGCTACTGTGCCACGACTGTGGCTGGATAGCCGAATGCCCGCGCTGCGATCACTACTACACATTGCATCAGGCGCAGCACCATCTGCGCTGCCACCACTGTGACAGTCAGCGTCCGGTGCCGCGCCAGTGCCCTTCCTGCGGTTCCACACACCTAGTGCCCGTGGGGCTGGGCACCGAACAGCTTGAACAGACGCTCGCGCCAATGTTCCCTGGTGTACCCATTTCACGTATTGATCGTGACACTACCAGTCGCAAAGGCGCGCTGGAGCAACAATTGGCGGAAGTGCATCGCGGCGGCGCGCGGATTTTGATTGGCACGCAAATGCTGGCGAAAGGCCACCACTTTCCGGATGTCACACTTGTGGCGTTACTGGACGTGGACGGCGCGCTGTTTTCTGCCGATTTTCGTTCCGCAGAACGTTTCGCCCAGCTTTACACCCAGGTCGCCGGTCGTGCCGGGCGTGCGGGTAAACAGGGCGAAGTGGTGCTGCAAACGCATCATCCAGAACACCCGCTATTGCAAACGTTGCTCTATAAAGGCTACGACGCCTTTGCCGAACAGGCACTGGCTGAACGACGCATGATGCAACTGCCGCCGTGGACCAGCCATGTGATTGTGCGCGCGGAGGATCATAACAATCAGCACGCGCCGCTGTTCCTGCAACAGTTGCGAAATCTCATCCTCTCCAGCCCGCTTGCAGACGACAAACTGTGGGTTCTCGGTCCGGTTCCGGCACTGGCACCCAAACGTGGCGGTCGCTGGCGCTGGCAAATCCTGCTACAACATCCTTCCCGCGTGCGCTTACAGCACATCATTAACGGTACGCTGGCGCTTATTAATACAATACCGGATTCACGGAAAGTGAAATGGGTGCTGGATGTCGATCCTATTGAGGGTTAAACCGCTAACGATGCGAGGCGGATCGAAAAATTAAATATTCATCACACTTTTCATGAAAATTCTGTAACCGTTTTCACGCGCTATCTGCTAAAAATGTTGCCGATGTGAAGTAAACACGGATGTAGTACGCCTGACGTGCCAGGCGAGGAGTGAGTGTGAAAGCGAAGAAGCAGGAAACTGCCGCAACCATGAAAGACGTCGCCCTGAAAGCAAAAGTTTCTACGGCGACCGTCTCCCGAGCGTTAATGAATCCAGATAAGGTCTCCCTGGCGACTCGTAACCGGGTTGAAAAAGCCGCCCGGGAAGTGGGTTATTTACCGCAGCCGATGGGGCGTAACGTCAAGCGTAATGAATCCCGCACCATTCTGGTGATTGTCCCGGATATCTGCGATCCCTTCTTTAGCGAAATTATTCGCGGTATCGAAATTACGGCAGCAAGTCATGGATATCTGGTACTGATTGGCGACTGTGCACATCAAAACCAGCAGGAAAAAACCTTTATCGATTTGATAATCACTAAGCAAATTGATGGCATGTTGCTGCTTGGTTCAAGGCTGCCGTTTGATGCCAGCATTGAGGAACAGCGTAATCTGCCGCCGATGGTGATGGCGAACGAATTTGCACCGGAGCTGGAACTGCCTACAGTTCATATCGACAACCTGACTGCTGCATTTGATGCGGTAAATTACCTGTATGAACAGGGGCATAAATTGATCGGCTGTATTGCTGGTCCGGAAGAAATGCCGCTGTGTCACTATCGCCTGCAAGGTTACGTTCAGGCGCTGCGTCGCTGCGGAATTATGGTTGATCCACAATATATCGCCCGTGGCGACTTCACCTTCGACGCCGGAAGTAAAGCCATGCAGCAGTTGCTTGACCTTCCGCAACCGCCAACTGCTGTTTTCTGTCATAGCGATGTGATGGCACTTGGCGCGCTTTCGCAGGCGAAACGTCAGGGGCTGAAAATTCCTGATGACCTTTCCATAATCGGTTTTGATAACATCGACCTGACGCAATTTTGTGATCCGCCACTGACAACCATCGCACAGCCGCGCTATGAAATTGGTCGGGAGGCAATGTTGTTATTGCTTGACCAAATGCAGGGGCAAACGGTCGGCAGCGGCTCACGTTTAATGGACTGCGAGCTTATTATCCGGGGATCGACACGCACATTGACTTAAAGTAAACCTTTAAGGCTTCCGTGACTGGTCAAAGGCCCGCCGCTTAAGTAACATGGCGGGCTGACGAACGAATAAATACAGCGAAACGATAGTGGCACAACGAGATTATGTACGCCGCAGCCAACCGGCACCTTCGCGGCGAAAAAAGAGTACCTCACGGAAAAAGCAACGAAATCTGCCTGCGGTTTCTCCCGCAATGGTCGCTATTGCTGCCGCCGTTCTTGTGACCTTTATCGGTGGTCTGTACTTCATTACGCATCACAAGAAAGAAGAGTCCGAGACGCTGCAAAGCCAGAAAGTGACCGGAAACGGACTACCTCCGAAACCGGAAGAACGCTGGCGCTACATTAAAGAGCTGGAAAGTCGCCAGCCGGGTGTGCGTGCGCCAACAGAACCTTCTGCCGGTGGTGAAGTAAAAACGCCGGAGCAACTGACACCAGAACAGCGCCAGCTTCTTGAACAAATGCAGGCCGATATGCGCCAGCAGCCAACGCAGTTAGTTGAAGTTCCATGGAATGAGCAGACGCCAGAACAGCGCCAGCAAACGCTACAACGCCAGCGTCAGGCGCAGCAGTTAGCGGAACAGCAACGCCTGGCTCAGCAGTCGCGTACGACCGAACAAAGCTGGCAACAACAGACGCGTACGTCGCAAGCCGCGCCGGTTCAGTCACAGCCGCGCCAGTCTAAACCGGCTTCTACTCAGCAGCCGTACCAGGATCTGCTGCAAACCCCTGCACACACTACCGCGCAGTCGAAGCCGCAGCAAGCTGCGCCAGTTGCTCGTGCAGCTGACGCGCCAAAACCGACGGCAGAGAAAAAAGATGAACGCCGCTGGATGGTACAGTGCGGTTCGTTCAGAGGCGCAGAACAGGCAGAGACGGTACGTGCTCAGCTGGCGTTCGAAGGCTTTGACTCGAAAATTACCACCAACAATGGCTGGAATCGTGTGGTCATTGGCCCGGTGAAAGGCAAAGAGAACGCAGACAGCACCCTCAATCGCCTGAAGATGGCGGGTCATACAAACTGCATTCGGCTCGCCGCCGGGGGTTGAAACCCTCAAAATCCCCCCCATCTATAATTGCATTATGCCCCGTACTTTTGTACGGGGTTTGTACTCTGTATTCGTAACCAAGGGGTCAGCTCGTGACAACTATAGTAAGCGTACGCCGTAACGGCCATGTGGTCATCGCTGGTGATGGTCAGGCCACGTTGGGCAATACCGTAATGAAAGGCAACGTGAAAAAGGTCCGCCGTCTGTACAACGACAAAGTCATCGCGGGCTTTGCGGGCGGTACTGCGGATGCTTTTACGCTGTTCGAACTGTTTGAACGTAAACTGGAAATGCATCAGGGCCATCTGGTTAAAGCCGCCGTTGAACTGGCAAAAGACTGGCGTACCGATCGCATGTTGCGCAAACTTGAAGCACTGCTGGCAGTCGCGGATGAAACCGCTTCGCTGATCATCACCGGTAATGGTGACGTAGTGCAGCCAGAAAACGATCTTATTGCTATCGGCTCCGGCGGGCCTTATGCCCAGGCGGCGGCGCGCGCACTGTTAGAAAACACTGAACTGAGTGCTCGTGAAATTGCTGAAAAGGCGTTGGATATTGCAGGCGATATTTGCATCTATACCAACCATTTCCATACCATCGAAGAATTAAGCTACAAAGCGTAAGGATCTCCCATGTCTGAAATGACCCCACGCGAAATCGTCAGCGAACTTGATAAGCACATCATTGGCCAGGATAACGCCAAGCGTTCCGTGGCGATTGCACTGCGTAACCGCTGGCGTCGTATGCAGCTCAACGAAGAGCTGCGCCATGAAGTGACCCCGAAAAATATCCTGATGATCGGCCCGACTGGCGTCGGTAAAACTGAAATCGCCCGTCGCCTGGCAAAACTGGCAAACGCGCCGTTCATCAAAGTTGAAGCGACCAAATTCACCGAAGTCGGTTATGTGGGTAAAGAAGTCGATTCTATCATCCGCGATCTGACCGATGCCGCCGTGAAAATGGTGCGTGTACAAGCTATCGAGAAAAACCGCTATCGCGCTGAAGAACTGGCAGAAGAGCGCATTCTCGACGTGCTGATCCCACCAGCTAAAAACAACTGGGGACAGACCGAACAGCAGCAGGAACCGTCCGCTGCCCGTCAGGCATTCCGCAAAAAACTGCGTGAAGGCCAGCTCGATGACAAAGAAATCGAGATCGATCTTGCCGCAGCACCGATGGGCGTTGAAATTATGGCGCCTCCGGGAATGGAAGAGATGACCAGCCAGTTGCAGTCCATGTTCCAGAACCTGGGCGGTCAGAAGCAAAAAGCACGTAAGCTGAAAATCAAAGACGCCATGAAGCTGCTGATTGAAGAAGAAGCGGCGAAACTGGTTAACCCGGAAGAACTGAAGCAAGACGCTATCGACGCCGTTGAACAGCACGGGATCGTGTTTATCGACGAAATCGACAAAATCTGTAAGCGCGGCGAGTCTTCTGGTCCGGATGTTTCTCGTGAAGGCGTTCAGCGTGACCTGCTGCCGCTGGTAGAAGGTTGCACCGTTTCTACCAAACACGGGATGGTCAAAACTGACCACATTCTGTTTATCGCTTCTGGTGCATTCCAGGTAGCGAAACCGTCTGACCTGATCCCGGAACTGCAAGGTCGTCTGCCGATCCGCGTCGAACTCCAGGCGCTGACCACCAGCGACTTCGAGCGCATTCTGACCGAGCCGAATGCCTCTATCACCGTGCAATACAAAGCACTGATGGCGACTGAAGGCGTGAATATCGAATTTACGGATTCCGGTATTAAGCGTATCGCGGAAGCGGCATGGCAGGTGAACGAATCTACCGAAAACATCGGTGCACGTCGTTTACATACCGTTCTGGAGCGTTTGATGGAAGAGATTTCCTACGACGCCAGCGATTTAAGCGGTCAAACTATCACCATTGACGCAGATTATGTGAGCAAACATCTGGATGCGTTGGTGGCAGATGAAGATCTGAGCCGTTTTATCCTATAATCGCGTTCAATCATTTTCATCATTGTTTGATGGGGCTGAAAGGCCCCATTTTTATTGGCGCGTATTATGACTGAACAACAAATTAGCCGAACTCAGGCGTGGCTGGAAAGTTTACGACCTAAAACCCTCCCCCTCGCCTTTGCTGCAATTATCGTCGGGACAGCACTGGCATGGTGGCAAGGTCACTTCGATCCGCTGGTCGCCCTGCTGGCACTGATTACCGCCGGACTGCTTCAAATTCTCTCTAACCTCGCCAATGATTACGGCGATGCCGTCAAAGGCAGCGACAAACCTGACCGTATCGGGCCGCTACGTGGTATGCAAAAAGGGGTTATTACTCAGCAAGAGATGAAACGGGCGCTCATCATTACCGTCGTGCTCATCTGTCTCTCCGGACTGGCGCTGGTCGCAGTGGCGTGCCATACGCTGGCCGATTTTGTCGGCTTCCTGATTCTGGGCGGGTTGTCGATCATCGCCGCTATCACCTACACCGTGGGCAATCGCCCTTATGGTTATATCGGTCTGGGTGATATTTCCGTACTGGTTTTCTTTGGCTGGTTGAGCGTCATGGGGAGCTGGTATTTGCAGGCGCATACGTTGATTCCGGCGCTGATCCTTCCGGCGACCGCCTGTGGCCTGCTGGCAACAGCGGTTCTAAACATTAACAACCTGCGTGATATCAATAGTGACCGCGAGAATGGCAAAAACACGCTGGTGGTGCGCTTAGGTGCAGTAAACGCTCGTCGTTACCATGCCTGCCTGCTGATGGGCTCACTGGTGTGCCTGGCGCTGTTTAATCTCTTTTCGCTGCACAGCCTGTGGGGCTGGTTGTTCCTGCTGGCAACGCCATTATTGGTGAAACAGGCTCGTTATGTGATGCGTGAAATGGATCCGGTAGCGATGCGACCAATGCTGGAACGCACTGTCAAGGGCGCATTACTGACTAACTTGCTGTTTGTTTTAGGGATATTCCTAAGCCAGTGGGCAGCATAACTGACAAATATCAATTAACAATTGATGATTTTGCCAACAACCCACATAGCGCGATATACTGAAAATTCTCGCAGCAACTGAATGTTAAGCCTATGAAATACGATACTTCCGAGCTTTGTGACATCTATCAAGAAGATGTCAACGTCGTGGAACCGCTGTTCTCCAACTTTGGTGGACGGGCGTCGTTTGGCGGACAAATCATCACGGTAAAATGTTTCGAGGACAACGGGTTGCTGTATGATCTGCTCGAACAGAATGGTCGTGGTCGTGTTCTTGTCGTCGATGGCGGTGGTTCTGTTCGTCGCGCACTGGTCGATGCTGAACTGGCGCGTCTGGCAGTACAAAATGAATGGGAAGGCCTGGTCATTTACGGCGCGGTGCGTCAGGTAGATGACCTGGAAGAGCTGGATATCGGCATCCAGGCGATGGCGGCAATTCCGGTCGGTGCTGCTGGCGAAGGCATTGGCGAAAGCGACGTCCGCGTCAACTTTGGCGGCGTCACCTTCTTCTCCGGCGACCATCTCTACGCCGACAATACCGGGATTATTCTTTCTGAAGATCCGCTGGATATCGAGTGATAAAAAAGGCACCGTAAGGTGCCTTTTTTCTGCGTTACCTGTTGGCCTACACAGTAAATCAATTACGCGAAAGATGAAGCGTAATCAGACCTCTTCCATGCGACCCAGCAGAGCCTGCAGACGTTCCTGCCAGCCGTTCTGCTGTTCTTTCAGATGGTTGTTCTCACGCTCCAGCTCTTCACGCTGATGCTGGGCATTCTGAACTTCCTGCGACAGTGAGTTGTTTTTTTCTTTCAGCTCTTCGATTTCCATCTGCAACAAAGTGATGGTATCAATCGCCTGCTGTACTTTTGCTTCCAGTTTCTCAAACACTTCTAATGACATTGTCATACCTCTCCTGAATTGCAAGGCGTTGATGGATATAAATCCTCGTCCCGATTATCGGTGACGCCTTAATAAATACGTGCGCGTTTTCGTTAGCTCCGATTGTATGAAGCCGCGCCATCTCTGTCCAGCAGCACGCCTTGCAGATTCCAGTTTGCCACACTTTTCATCCTTCTCCTGGTGACATAATCCACACGAATCGAAAATGTTAAAAAATTTGTTGCAAGAATGATTTAACAAACGTGCATCATGTAAGAAAATATGAAAGAAATGGCGCGATAACGCTCATTTTATGACGCGGCACACACATTTTGATTTCGATATTTCTCGTTTTTGCTCGTTAACGATAAATTCACAGGATGCCTACAAGCATCGTGAACGTCAGTGACTTTCACGCTTACAACAAACATTAACTCTTCAGGATCCGATTATGAGTCAAACATCAACCTTGAAAGGCCAGTGCATTGCTGAATTCCTAGGGACCGGGTTGTTGATTTTTTTCGGTGTGGGTTGCGTTGCAGCACTTAAAGTCGCTGGTGCGTCTTTTGGTCAGTGGGAAATCAGTGTCATTTGGGGACTAGGGGTGGCAATGGCCATCTACCTGACTGCAGGGGTTTCCGGCGCGCATCTTAATCCCGCTGTCACTATTGCGTTGTGGCTGTTTGCCTGTTTCGACAAGCGAAAAGTTATTCCTTTTATCGTTTCACAAGTTGCCGGTGCTTTCTGCGCTGCGGCATTAGTTTACGGGCTTTACTACAATTTATTCCTCGACTTCGAACAGACCCATCATATTGTTCGCGGCAGCGTCGAAAGTGTTGATCTGGCGGGCACATTCTCTACTTACCCTAACCCTCATATCAATTTTGTGCAGGCTTTCGCAGTTGAAATGGTGATTACCGCTATTCTGATGGGGCTGATCCTGGCGCTCACGGACGATGGTAACGGTGTACCGCGTGGGCCATTGGCACCGTTGTTGATTGGTCTACTGATTGCGGTCATCGGCGCATCTATGGGTCCATTGACAGGCTTTGCCATGAACCCAGCGCGTGACTTCGGTCCGAAAGTCTTTGCCTGGCTGGCGGGCTGGGGCAAGGTCGCCTTTACCGGCGGCAGAGACATTCCTTACTTCCTTGTGCCGCTTTTTGGCCCTATCGTTGGCGCGATTGTAGGTGCATTTGCCTACCGCAAACTGATTGGCCGCCATTTGCCTTGCGATATCTGTGTTGTGGAAGAAAAGGAGATCACAACTCCTTCAGAACAAAAAGCTTCACTGTAATGTGACTACGGGACAATTAAACATGACTGAAAAAAAATATATCGTTGCGCTCGACCAGGGCACCACCAGCTCCCGCGCAGTCGTGATGGATCACGATGCCAATATCATTAGCGTGTCACAGCGCGAATTTGAGCAAATCTACCCAAAACCAGGCTGGGTAGAACACGACCCAATGGAAATCTGGGCTACCCAAAGCTCTACGCTGGTAGAAGTGCTGGCGAAAGCCGATATCAGTTCCGATCAAATTGCAGCTATTGGGATTACTAACCAGCGAGAAACCACTATCGTCTGGGAAAAAGAAACCGGCAAGCCTATCTATAACGCCATTGTCTGGCAGTGCCGTCGTACCGCTGAGATCTGCGAGCATCTCAAACGCGATGGCATGGAAGAGTACATTCGTAATAACACCGGTCTGGTCATTGACCCGTACTTCTCTGGCACCAAAGTGAAGTGGATCCTCGACCATGTGGAAGGCTCCCGCGAGCGTGCGCGTCGTGGTGAACTGCTGTTTGGTACGGTTGATACCTGGCTTATCTGGAAAATGACTCAAGGTCGCGTTCACGTGACCGATTACACCAACGCGTCTCGCACCATGTTGTTCAACATCCATACTCTGGACTGGGACGACAAAATGCTCGACGCACTGGATATCCCGCGCGAGATGCTGCCAGAAGTGCGTCGCTCTTCGGAAGTATACGGTCAGACCAACATCGGCGGTAAAGGAGGCACGCGTATTCCGATCGCCGGGATCGCGGGTGATCAGCAGGCGGCGCTATTCGGTCAGTTGTGCGTTAAAGAAGGGATGGCGAAGAATACCTATGGTACAGGCTGCTTTATGTTGATGAATACCGGTGAGAAAGCGGTGACATCAGAAAACGGCCTGCTTACGACCATCGCCTGTGGCCCGACTGGCGAAGTGAACTATGCGCTGGAAGGCGCGGTATTTATGGCGGGCGCATCGATTCAGTGGTTGCGCGATGAGATGAAGCTGATTAGCGACGCCGACGATTCCGAATACTTTGCCACCAAAGTGCAAAATACCAACGGCGTATATGTCGTTCCGGCCTTTACCGGTCTGGGCGCGCCGTACTGGGATCCGTATGCGCGCGGGGCGATTTTCGGTCTGACTCGTGGGGTGAATGCTAACCACATCATCCGCGCGACGCTGGAGTCTATTGCTTATCAGACGCGTGACGTACTGGAAGCAATGCAGGCCGACTCCGGTATTCGTCTGCACGCACTGCGCGTGGATGGCGGCGCGGTGGCGAACAATTTCCTGATGCAGTTCCAGTCTGACATCCTCGGCACTCGCGTTGAGCGCCCGGAAGTGCGCGAAGTGACCGCATTGGGTGCAGCGTATCTTGCTGGTCTGGCGGTTGGCTTCTGGCAGAACCTTGACGAGCTGCAAGAGAAAGCGGTGATTGAACGCGAGTTCCGCCCTGGCATCGAAACCACCGAGCGTAATTACCGTTACGCTGGCTGGAAAAAAGCGGTTAAACGCGCGATGGCGTGGGAAGAACACGAGGAGTGATGCCAGACATCTGAACGATTGTCTGATGCTGATCGCCTGATGCGACGCTGACGCGTCTTATCAGGCCTACGAGGCGGATACATATCCGGCATCATGCAGACTCTGAAACCGTGCGGGGGCAACCCCGCACACATCAATAATCCCGCCCTTCCCCTGTGCTACACTTCGCGCCATTCCTTACTGCTTAGAGTTTGCTATGAGACGAGAACTTGCCATCGAATTTTCCCGCGTCACCGAATCTGCGGCGCTGGCTGGCTACAAATGGTTAGGACGCGGCGATAAAAACACCGCTGACGGCGCGGCGGTAAACGCCATGCGTATTATGCTCAACCAGGTCAACATTGACGGCACCATCGTCATTGGTGAAGGCGAAATCGACGAAGCACCGATGCTCTACATTGGTGAAAAAGTCGGTACTGGTCGCGGCGATGCGGTAGATATTGCTGTTGACCCGATTGAAGGCACGCGCATGACGGCGATGGGTCAGGCTAACGCGCTGGCGGTGCTGGCTGTCGGCGATAAGGGCTGCTTCCTTAATGCGCCGGATATGTATATGGAAAAGCTGATCGTCGGACCGGGAGCTAAGGGCACCATTGACCTGAATCTGCCGCTGGCGGATAACCTACGCAATGTTGCAGCGGCACTCGGCAAACCGTTAAGCGAACTGACGGTCACTATTCTGGCGAAACCGCGCCACGACGCAATTATCGCAGAAATGCAGCAACTCGGCGTGCGCGTGTTTGCCATTCCTGATGGCGATGTCGCAGCCTCGATTCTTACCTGTATGCCAGACAGTGAAGTTGACGTGCTGTACGGTATTGGCGGCGCCCCAGAAGGCGTGGTTTCAGCGGCGGTGATCCGCGCATTAGATGGCGATATGAATGGTCGTCTGCTGGCTCGTCATGACGTCAAAGGCGACAACGAAGAGAATCGTCGCATTGGCGAGCAGGAGCTGGCACGCTGCAAAGCGATGGGCATCGAAGCGGGTAAAGTGCTGCGTCTGGGCGATATGGCGCGTAGCGATAACGTCATCTTCTCTGCCACCGGTATCACCAAAGGCGATCTGCTGGAAGGGATTAGCCGCAAAGGCAATATCGCCACCACCGAAACGCTGCTAATCCGTGGCAAATCCCGCACTATTCGCCGTATTCAGTCCATCCATTATCTGGATCGTAAAGACCCAGAAATGCAGGAGCACATTCTCTGATTGATTTGATCGATTGAGCCTTCCAGTCCTTCGGGACTGGAATTTTTTTGTCCGGAGAACGAAGATAAGGCAAGTCAATCAAAACAGGAGAGAAACATGGCTGATTGGGTAACAGGCAAAGTCACTAAAGTGCAGAACTGGACCGACGCCCTGTTTAGTCTCACCGTTCACGCTCCGGTACTTCCATTTACCGCCGGGCAATTCACCAAACTTGGCCTTGAAATTGACGGCGAACGCGTCCAGCGCGCCTACTCTTACGTTAATTCTCCCGACAATCCCGACCTGGAGTTTTACCTGGTCACCGTCCCTGATGGCAAATTAAGCCCGCGACTGGCGGCGCTAAAACCGGGTGACGAAGTGCAGGTGGTTAGCGAAGCGGCTGGCTTTTTTGTACTGGATGAAGTACCAGATTGTGAAACGCTATGGATGCTGGCAACCGGTACAGCGATTGGCCCTTATTTGTCGATTCTGCAATTAGGCAAAGATTTAGATCGCTTCAAAAATCTGGTACTGGTTCACGCCGCGCGTTACGCCGCCGACTTAAGCTATTTGCCACTGATGCAGGAACTGGAAAAACACTACGAAGGAAAACTGCGCATTCAGACGGTTGTCAGTCGGGAAACGGCAGAGTGCTCACTCACCGGGAGAATACCGGCGTTAATTGAAAGCGGTGAACTGGAAAACGCGGTTGGACTGCCAATGAATAAAGAAACCAGCCATGTGATGCTGTGTGGTAATCCGCAGATGGTACGTGATACGCAACAACTGCTGAAAGAGACCCGGCAGATGACGAAGCATTTACGTCGCCGACCGGGTCACATGACAGCGGAGCATTACTGGTAAGCGGTTACTTGTCGATAAACGGCACGATCAAGAGATCCGCACTCAACTTATTGATCATCCCGCGATATGCCGGCATCAAACGGTTGATAAACGAGTGGTGATGACCACAGACAAGGAGGTCACACTGCTCTTTTTGCATAATTTCCAGCAGTGTTTCCGGCATTTCGCCGCGCTCAATGCGCAGTTTCGTTTTCGGCCACTGAATATTTTTCGTCAGCTTATACAGTTTGTTATCCGACTTATCTTTCAACAGTTGAAGAATATCTTCTGTTGCGGGGAAGTAGATACCCGGATACAACTCACTTAAGCCATCATCAATATGAATTAACGTCAGATGAGCGTCATTATGTCTGGCGAGATCCAGGGCTTTGTTCACCAGTAGGGCATCTTCTTCATTCCCGGAAATTGCCACGCCAATGTGTTTATAAGCCATGTTTAACTCCATTAACCAAGTGAACGCAGTGATAACTCAAAAATAATCATCTCGGCCTGGCATGAGAAGGTGAAAGCTGCATCAAGCTCGACTTGCCCCTCCAGATCTTTAATCTTATAGGCCACGCTGGCACCTTCATCCGCAGAGGATGCAGTGGCTGCAAGCTCTTTCAGTTTGGTCATAAAGGACTCTGCTTCTTCGCGAGTAGCAAAAAAGCGCGAAAGTTTGCTGGTACAGTTGTCGTTATCAATCACCGTACCGATATCAATCGCACATCCTTTAGTACTGCATTTATCTACGACATCTTTCATAGGGCACCTCTGTATATTCGCCTCTCTGTCGATTGCCACTTAAGAATAATGCGCCGTTAAGGGAAGAACAAACAAGTAATGATCTTATGGATTACCATTTTTTTTGATATTGATTAAGGTGAGGAAATGAGGGAGATTTTCCGGGTATCGTCATTTGCAATATGGAAATAACGATACCGGATAAAAATAGCAATAAGAGATATATTGCAGATTAATGGCTTGATTTATTCTCAGACTTATACTTTACGTCCAGGGTGTCTTTACCAAATTTATTTTCGCCCTGGGTGCCGACAAATGCGCCAAGATCGATAAGCATCATCACCAGAATCAACGTCGGAATAAACCGCCCCACCGCCCATTGCCAGACGCCCGGTAAAATCGCCCAGTTACCCGCCAGAAGCATCCACGCTACAATCATCAGAAATGCCCATGCGCCAGAACGCCCACGATCGTGCAGTCGTTTCACCGTCACTGCCGCTGTCGGCCATAACAGGCACACAAGGCAAAACGCGGCGGTCTGGATATCGAGTAGTTTTTTAGCCGCCAGTGAGAAAAGCACCAACATGCCAACGATCCAGAGGCCAATCCAAATCCAGAAATCGCGGCGTCCAATACGCCCTTTAAACGAGAATAACCATTGCTGTATGGTCATGTAAGTTCCTTGATGGTTGTCTTTTCCAGGATTCTACCCTTTTGACAAGGGCGACAGATATCGTTTTAATCGAACCCAGTCATAACAAAAGGTACTGCCGATGAAGTCAGGGTGTTCAGTGTTTTTTCTCTTATCTGCCGTGTTATCCGTTAGTGCAACGGTGCACGCACAATCGCCTGGCACGACAACAACAGCGCCCTACCTGCTGGCTGGCGCCCCCACTTTCGATCTCTCCATCAGCCAGTTTCGAGAAGACTTTAACAGCCAGAACCCCAATCTGCCACTGAACGAATTTCGTGCCATCGACAGCAGCCCCGACAAAGCCAACCTGACTCGCGCCGCCAGTAAAATTAACGAGAACTTGTATGCTTCCACGGCGCTTGAGCGCGGCACCTTAAAAATCAAAAGCATTCAAATTACCTGGCTGCCAATCCAGGGGCCAGAGCAAAAAGCCGCTAAAGCGAAAGCCCAGGAATACATGGCAGCAATGATCCGCACACTCACCCCGCTGATGACCAAAACACAAAGTCAGAAAAAGCTGCAGTCACTCCTTACGGCGGGGAAAAACAAACGTTACTACACTGAGACAGAAGGCGCGTTGCGCTATGTTGTTGCGGACAACGGCGAAAAGGGACTGACCTTCGCTGTTGAACCGATTAAGCTGGCGCTATCTGAAACGCTGGAAGGGTTGAATAAATGACAAAAAGCAAAGCCTTTGCGCCGATGAATCTCTATACTGTTTCACAGACCTGCTGCCCTGCGGGGCGGCCATCTTCCTTTATTCGCTTATAAGCGTGGAGAATTAAAATGCGACATCCTTTAGTGATGGGTAACTGGAAACTGAACGGCAGCCGCCACATGGTTCACGAGCTGGTTTCTAACCTGCGTAAAGAGCTGGCAGGTGTTGCTGGCTGTGCGGTTGCAATCGCACCACCGGAAATGTACATCGATATGGCGAAGCGTGAAGCTGAAGGCAGCCACATCATGTTGGGTGCGCAGAACGTGGATCTGAACCTGTCCGGCGCATTCACCGGTGAAACCTCTGCCGCTATGCTGAAAGACATCGGCGCACAGTACATCATCATCGGTCACTCTGAACGTCGTACTTACCACAAAGAGTCTGACGAACTGATCGCGAAAAAATTCGCTGTGCTGAAAGAGCAAGGTCTGACTCCGGTTCTGTGCATCGGTGAAACTGAAGCTGAGAACGAAGCGGGCAAAACTGAAGAAGTTTGCGCACGTCAGATCGACGCAGTACTGAAAACTCAAGGTGCGGCAGCATTCGAAGGTGCGGTTATCGCTTACGAACCAGTATGGGCAATCGGTACTGGCAAATCTGCAACTCCGGCGCAGGCACAGGCTGTTCACAAATTCATCCGTGATCACATCGCTAAAGTTGACGCTGACATCGCTGAACAAGTGATCATCCAGTACGGCGGTTCTGTAAACGCGTCTAACGCTGCAGAACTGTTCGCTCAGCCGGACATCGACGGCGCGCTGGTTGGCGGTGCTTCTCTGAAAGCTGACGCCTTTGCGGTGATCGTTAAAGCTGCAGAAGCGGCTAAACAGGCTTAAGTCTGACAGGTGCCGGATTTCACATCCGGCACTTAACTTTCCTTAACTGCTCGCCTTAACGCAAAATCTCACACTGATGATCCTGAATCTCCTCGGCTGAAGCACGGTTTAGCATCAGCAGATTTCTTTGCGTCGCCAGTAATACAAACGAGTTATCACTCTGTCGTACCATCGCCAGCCCGTAACTTCCCATATGTTCCCGCGCTCCTGGCACTTCTTCCGCCAGCATCATAAACGGACTACGTTGAACCAGTTCGCTTTCCGTTACCCGGCGCGCCAGATATTCATGCCCCTGTAATCCGCCCGGCAGCGGCAACCAGCGACTGCTGATGTTCGCCAGGTTATTATCCAGTTGTTCGCGCACATCAGGACGGATGCAAGAGATATGAATATGAAAATGGTTTTGCGTGCGTCCCGTGCGGGAGTTGATCGCCAAAGAGACCGCGCGATCGGGAACCGGCTTACCGTATTTTTTACTCATAAAATCACGCGCCTGCCAGGCCAGCCAAAAGAAGTTCGGCGTTGAAGGATCGGTCAACAAAGGGCTTTCAGTACCGTTAATACGATATGTTGGCATCAACAGATATTGCAGTGGACCGTTAATGTCTTTTAAAACCACATATCCGGCATTGGGTTTTACTTCCACACATGGCGAAGGATTTTGGTTTTGCTGCTGGTTGGGCAAACATTGCTCAAGGACAATCTTACGTAACACATCCGAATCACCGGTAAATTTCCAGTAGCCGATACCCGCAGCAACGGCGATAACTATCATCACCAAAATGAGAATAACCGTTTTTTTCATCGTTTTTTCCCTGTACCTCAAAGAGATGCAAGGGTAACGCAAAATCGCGACAAATAAAAAACCCGGTCGCGAGATGCCACCGGGTCTGGTTATCGTCAACAAAATTAACGTTTGCTGATTTGGTCAAACGTACCGCCGTTAGAGAAATGCTCTTTTTGCGCTTTCGTCCAGCCGCCGAACTCTTCATCAATGGTGAATAACTTCAGCTTCGGAAAAGCATTTTCATACTTTTTCGCCACGTCAGGATCGCGCGGACGGTAATAGTTTTTGGCTGCAATCTCCTGACCTTCTGGCGAGTAGAGATATTTCAGATAGGCTTCTGCCACCTCTTTGGTGCCTTTTTTCTCCACCACCTTATCGACAACCGACACCGTCGGCTCCGCGAGAATAGACTCACTCGGCGTGACGATTTCGAACTTATCTTTCCCCAGTTCATTCGTTGCCAGCAGTGCTTCGTTTTCCCAGGCTATCAGCACGTCACCAATCCCGCGCTCGACGAAAGTATTTGTTGAACCACGCGCACCGGAGTCCAGCACTTCAACGTTTTTATACAACGATTGCACAAAATCCTGTGCTTTTGCCTGATCGTTATTGTTGTGGTGCAGGGCATATCCCCACGCTGCCAGATAGTTCCAGCGTGCACCGCCGGAGCTTTTCGGGTTAGGCGTGATCACAGAAACACCCGGTTTAACCAGGTCGTTCCAGTCATGGATTTGCTTCGGATTGCCCTTACGTACCAGGAAGACAATGGTGGAAGTATACGGCGCGGAGTTATCCGGCAGACGTTTGATCCACTCTTTATCAATTCGACCACGTTCAGCAATCGCATCTACGTCGTAAGCCAGCGCCAGCGTAACAACGTCAGCTTCTATCCCGTTGATTACCGATGTTGCCTGTTTCCCTGAACCACCGTGCGACTGACGAATCACCACGTTATCGCCGGTTTGCTGTTTCCAGTGGGCGCTGAAGGCTTTGTTGTATTGTTCGTATAACTCGCGCGTTGGATCATACGAAACGTTAAGTAACTGAATATCCTTTGCCATCACGCTGGTCGCTGCCAGCAAAAATGTTAACCCTACGCCCCACTTGTTCATCGCCTGGCTCTCTTACGTTGTGTTGTGATAAGCAAAGCGTGCCAGAAGGTGAACCAAACATTAAAGAATAAAAAAAGATTGGCTATAACTTGCGGGTATATGTTGGGGAGTTAAAAAGGCGGAAGAAATCCGCCTCATATTGCTGACAAAGTGCGCTTTGTTCATGCCGGATGCGGCGTGAACGCCTTATCGGCCTACAAAAACTTGCAAACTCAATAGATTGCAGAATTCATGTAGGCCTGATAAGCGAAGCGCATCAGGCATTTTTGCTTCTGTCATCGGTTGCAGGCGAAAGAAATCTGCCCGAAATCATTAATACAGCTTTTTCGCGCAGTCCAGCCAGTCACCTTTGAACGGACGCTTCATGTTTTCGATAGCGTCGATGATGTCATGGTGAACCAGTTGTTCGTTCTGAATACCTACGCAACGACCGCCGTAACCTGCCAGTAGCAGTTCAATAGCGTAAGCGCCCATACGGGAAGCCAGAATACGGTCGTAAGGCACCGGAGAACCACCACGCTGGATGTGGCCCAGCACGGTTGCGCGGGTTTCACGACCGGTTTCTTTCTCGATGAAATGCGCCAGTTCATCAACATCACACATGTGTTCGGTAATCGCCACAATTGCGTGTTTTTTACCTTTCGCGATACCCGCTTTGATTTCATTTACCAGGTCATCGCGGCTGAATTCAACTTCCGGAACCACAACAAATTCACAACCACCGGCAATGGCCGCAGCCAGCGTCAGATCGCCACAGTAACGACCCATCACTTCCACCACGGAAATACGCTGGTGAGAAGAAGAGGTGTCACGCAGACGGTCGATGGCTTCTACAACGGTGCTCAGCGCAGTGAAGAAACCGATAGTGTAGTCAGTGCCTTTGATGTCGTTGTCGATGGTGCCCGGCAGGCCGATGCACGGGAAGCCCATTTCGGTCAGACGCATTGCACCCATGTAGGAACCGTCACCGCCGATAACCACCAGCGCGTCGATACCACGTTTTTTCAGGTTTTCGATAGCCACGGCGCGGATGTTCTCGTCGCGGAATTCCGGGAAGCGCGCAGAACCGAGGAACGTACCACCACGGTTGATCATGTCAGACACGCTGTAACGGTCTAGCTGTACCATACGGTCTTCATACAGACCCAGATAGCCGTCATAAATGCCCATTACTTCCAGACCTTCTGTCAGCGCAGAACGAACAACCCCGCGAATTGCGGCGTTCATGCCTGGCGCATCACCGCCGCTTGTCAACACACCGATTTTCTTAATCATGACTACCTCTGAACTTTGGAATGCAAAATGAAATCTGTTGCCGGAAGTCTTCTTGCACATCGAAGTGATCCAACGAATGTGCAAATAGTATAACAATCACTTCCTGCTGAATTGATTCAGGTCAGGCCAAATGGCGGTATTTTATACACAAAATGCGGGTCTGGCTCTCTTTTATACTGATTATGAAAGCATAGACCGTTTACCCTCCCTGGGTACGACGGAACAGGGGTCCTGATGAATAATCACATCCGATCCCGGAAAACGCCGTAAAATAGCCTGCTCTACCTGATCCGCCACCATATGCGCCTGAACCAAAGGCAGAGAGTCTTCCATTTCCAAATGAATCTGAATAAAGCGGGTCGGCCCTGACTGCCGCGTACGAAGATCGTGAGCGCCGCTAACTCCCGGCCAGGAAGTCACGATATCAATAATTTCTTGCCGTTCCTCATCGGGCAGCGCGCGATCCAGTAATGACTGTACCGCCTCATACCCCATGCGTAACGCGCTATATAAAATATAGATGCCGATTCCCAATGCAAACAGGGCATCAGCACGGTGCCAGCCATACCAGGACAACCCCAGCGCCAGCAGAATCGCACCGTTCATCATAACATCGGACTGATAATGTAGCATATCTGCCCGCACCGCCTGGCTCTGCGTCCTGCGCACGACCCAACGCTGAAACGAAACAAGGATAATCGTACAAATTAGCGCCACAATAGTCACGAGAACCCCGACGCCTGGGTCTGTCATTGGCGTCGGAGAAACCAAATGCTGAATACCAGTCAAAAACAGGAACAGCGCCGAACCGGAGATAAACATACTTTGCGCCAGCGCCGCGAGGGACTCGGCTTTACCGTGACCAAACGAGTGATTGTCGTCGGCAGGTTGCAGCGAGTAACGTACCACCAGTAAATTCGTCAACGACGCGCCAATATCCACCAACGAATCCACCAGCGCGGCAAGAATACTCACCGAACCGGTATACCACCATGCAAAAATTTTAATCAGCAATAGCAGCGAAGCCATCGCCGTCGCAGCAATCGCCGCCCGGCTGACCAGCCGTCCATAAGATTGATTCATAAATACTCCCGCTATCAACTGACGGTAGTATAACGGAAGCAAATCATCTGCAATGCATCAAGCAACAGGCAAATTGAAGATAAAAAAAACCCCCACATCATGTGGGGGAAGACAGGGATGGTGTCTATGGCAAGGAAAACAGGGTTTACTACTGGGAACGTGAGTTGCTACTACTCAATAGCTTCAACGATGAACTTTTTTGCCATTGCGTCACGTCGCGCAACTGCTCCATTCGTTGTTGATGTTTCTCGTTTAAAACCGCTTGCTGCTCTGGCGTTAACAGGTGATACATTTGGTTGCGGACTTTAGCCATCTCAACCTGGCGAGCGATCTGTTCTTTCGCCATTTTTTCTGCCTGAGCGCGCACAGCGTTTTCATCAAAATTTTCTGCGGTGACAAGGCGATGCATTGTCTCCACTTCGCTAACATTAACAGGAGGCTGTTCATGCCGGGCCTGTTGCATAAGATCTCGCATCTGCTGACGCTGATGTTCGGTTAAACTTATGCCGTCGAACATATGGCTCTGCGTACTGCGCTGCGCAAGTTCTTCGCCCGGATGCCAGTTATCGCCTGAACCGACTTCAGCAGCGTGGCTTAATGAACTGACTGCCAGCGTTGAGGCCATGACGGCAGCGGTAACTATGCGCATCATTTGCTCCCAAAATCTTTCTGTCGCGATTCAACGATAGAGAGTTTACGATTCAGGCTGCAAACATGCGTCAGGGGGTGTAAAACAACGTAAAGTCATGGATTAGCGACGTCTGATGACGTAATTTCTGCCTCGGAGGTATTTAAACAATGAATAAAATCCTGTTAGTTGATGATGACCGAGAGCTGACTTCCCTGTTAAAGGAGCTGCTCGAGATGGAAGGCTTCAACGTAATTGTTGCCCACGATGGGGAGCAGGCGCTTGATCTTCTGGACGACAGCATTGATTTACTTTTGCTTGATGTCATGATGCCGAAGAAAAATGGTATCGACACATTGAAGGCACTTCGCCAGACACACCAGACGCCTGTCATTATGTTAACGGCACGCGGCAGTGAACTTGATCGCGTCCTCGGCCTTGAGTTAGGCGCAGATGACTATCTCCCGAAACCGTTTAATGATCGTGAGCTGGTGGCACGTATTCGCGCGATCCTGCGCCGTTCGCACTGGAGCGAGCAACAGCAAAACAACGACAACGGTTCACCGACACTGGAAGTTGATGCCTTAGTGCTGAATCCAGGCCGTCAGGAAGCCAGCTTCGACGGGCAAACGCTGGAGTTAACCGGCACTGAGTTTACCCTGCTCTATTTGCTGGCACAGCATCTGGGTCAGGTGGTTTCCCGTGAACATTTAAGCCAGGAAGTGCTGGGCAAACGCCTGACGCCTTTCGACCGCGCTATCGATATGCACATCTCCAACCTGCGTCGTAAGCTGCCGGATCGTAAAGATGGTCACCCGTGGTTTAAAACCTTGCGTGGTCGCGGCTATCTGATGGTTTCCGCTTCATGATAGGCAGCTTAACCGCGCGCATCTTCGCCATCTTCTGGCTGACGCTGGCGCTGGTGTTGATGTTGGTTTTGATGTTACCCAAGCTCGATTCACGCCAGATGACCGAGCTTCTGGATAGCGAACAGCGTCAGGGGCTGATGATTGAGCAGCATGTCGAAGCGGAACTGGCGAACGATCCACCCAACGATTTAATGTGGTGGCGGCGTCTGTTCCGGGCCATTGATAAGTGGGCACCACCGGGGCAGCGTTTGTTACTGGTGACCACCGAAGGCCGCGTGATTGGCGCAGAACGCAGCGAAATGCAGATCATTCGTAACTTTATTGGTCAGGCCGATAACGCCGATCATCCGCAGAAGAAAAAGTATGGCCGCGTGGAACTGGTCGGCCCGTTCTCTGTGCGTGATGGCGAAGATAATTACCAACTTTATCTGATTCGTCCGGCCAGCAGTTCTCAATCCGATTTCATTAACTTACTGTTTGACCGCCCGCTATTACTGCTGATTGTCACCATGCTGGTCAGTACGCCGCTGCTGTTGTGGTTGGCCTGGAGTCTGGCAAAACCGGCGCGTAAGCTGAAAAACGCTGCCGATGAAGTCGCCCAGGGAAACTTACGCCAGCATCCGGAACTGGAAGCGGGGCCACAGGAATTTCTTGCCGCAGGTGCCAGTTTTAACCAGATGGTCACCGCGCTGGAGCGCATGATGACCTCTCAGCAGCGCCTGCTTTCTGATATCTCTCACGAGCTGCGCACGCCGCTGACGCGTCTGCAACTGGGTACGGCGTTACTGCGCCGTCGTAGTGGTGAAAGTAAGGAACTGGAGCGAATTGAAACCGAAGCGCAACGTCTGGACAGCATGATCAACGATCTGTTGGTGATGTCCCGTAATCAGCAGAAAAACGCGCTGGTTAGCGAAACCATCAAAGCCAACCAGTTGTGGAGTGAAGTGCTGGATAACGCGGCGTTCGAAGCCGAGCAAATGGGCAAATCGTTTACCGTTAACTTCCCGCCTGGGCCGTGGCCGCTGTACGGCAATCCGAACGCCCTGGAAAGTGCGCTGGAAAACATTGTTCGTAATGCTCTGCGTTATTCCCATACGAAGATTGAAGTGGGCTTTGCGGTAGATAAAGACGGTATCACCATTACGGTGGACGACGATGGTCCTGGCGTTAGCCCGGAAGATCGCGAGCAAATTTTCCGTCCGTTCTATCGCACCGACGAAGCACGCGATCGTGAATCTGGCGGTACGGGTCTGGGGCTGGCGATTGTCGAAACCGCCATTCAGCAGCACCGTGGTTGGGTTAAAGCTGAAGACAGCCCGCTGGGCGGTTTACGGCTGGTAATTTGGCTGCCGCTGTATAAGCGGAGTTAAACTCCGCGCAGGCCGGATAGGCGTTTACGCCGTATCCGGCATTTGAGCAGAATGCCTGATGCGACGCTGGTCGCGTCTTATCAGGCCTACTCTTCGGGGGTTATTTCCCCCACAAACGCCGCGAATTATCTTCAATCTTGCCGCTAAGTCGGCGCTTCTGCATCGTCCGCGTCCAGCTTTTCGACAGCCCGGCAGCGGAGAGTAAACGGTGATACTGCTCGTCATCAAACGGCATATGCCATACGATAGCTATTGCCTCCTGCACGGTGACATCGCTGACGCGAGAAACCAGCTCCAGCGGCGCATCCGCAGATACCAGCCCCGGCGCAATCACGCTATACAGCCAGCCAACTTTACCGGCGTTTTGCATCAACTGTGCCATATCGCTGATGTCAAAATGATAATTGAGTTTGTAGCACGGAGAGCGCGGCTGGGTGACCTGAATTAATGCCTCACCCCAGCGGAAAATATCGCCAATATAAACATTGCTTTCCGTCAGGCCGTCGGTTGAGAGGTTTTCACCAAACGCAGGCGCAACAAACAAATCTGCCTGTTCAGGAAATTCCCGCGCCCAGTAGAGATAATGCTCACGAGGATAATGACACAGCGCCCTGTCCGGCCCACCGTGAACTATTTTCTCTGCCTGCTCGTCACCTTCCAGCCCCAGCTCTGTCAACATCAACTCGCCATCGACCTGGATTTTCGCAATCGCGCTGGGTTTGCTTTCGGGATAAGCCTGTATTTTGCCTGTGTATACATCAACCGGATATCGCATCTGTTCCCTCTCCACCGAGAAATTTCCCCATTAGACCATATTTATTTTATGTCAGGCGCGCAAAATGAGAGCACGGTTCACATGACGACGTCTTAGAAATGTTATCAATGAGATGAATTTGAAACGCCATTTCATTATCAGGAGTGTACAACGTGACCGAGCAAACACAGTTTTCTGGCGTCTGGTGCCCTTCCATTACGCCAATGGATAAAAACGGTAATGTGGATCTTAACGGACTGAAGAAGCACCTGCAGCGGCTAACAGAAGCCAATATTGATGTGATATTGCTGATGGGTAGCATTGGTGAATTTGCCTCTTTCACCCTCGAAGAGAGGCTCATGCTTATCCGCGAAGCGCGTTCCATGAGCACATTAAAAATGGTCGCTAACGTTTCTTCCACCTGCACACACGATGTACTGGTGATGGCGCAAGAAGCGTATCGCACAGGCTATGATGCAGTGATGATCCTCCCGCCTTACTACTACGGTCAGACGGCAAAGCAATTATTAAGCTATTTCCGCCATCTGGGGCGCGAATTACAGGGCAAATGGTTCGCATATAACTTCCCGGCAAGAACCGGTTGTGATTTAACCCCTGACCTGGTCGCCACGCTGGCGAGTGAATTTCCTGACTTTGCCGGAATTAAAGATACCATCGATTGCCAGTCACACACCCGCAGCATGATTCAGGCAACCCTGGCAGTTCGTTCTGATTTTGCAGTGCTTTCGGGCTATGACGAGTATTACATTCCTAATCTGCTGGCAGGCGGCGCGGGAATAATATCCGGCCTGAACAACGTTATGCCGGAGCTGTTTGTCGAAGCCCGTGAAGCCTTCAAACGCAGCGACCTGGCGGCTTTACAAGAGATTCAGCAACAGATTGGCACTTATATGTCCATCTACGCCATTGGTGAGGATTTTGTCACTACTATCAAGACGGTGGTATCGCGTAAGTTTGGCTATTGCACTGGCGTATCACGCAATGCGGGTGGTGAGTTAAGCGAAAGTGAATGTCGAACGATTGATGAAGTCTTTGTCAGATAACGCAAAAGGCCGGATGACTACAAATCATCCGGCCTCTCGATTTATATGGATGGAGATTACTTCACCGTACCCAATATTTCGATTTTCGCCGCTCTGGCTTTAACTTTGCGCGACCAGACAGAAGTCAAAATTGGCACCAGAATCGAGGTCACAATCACTGACGTCGCCACCAGCGAAGTTGCCGCTGGCGCCATTGGTTTAAAGGCGGGGATCATTTCAGCAATCAGTACCGGCGTCGCCACCGCAGCACCGGCAGAACTGGAAGCCGCGATTCCGGCTGTACCATCGCCACCACCAATCAATTTATCGGCAATAATCAACGGAATACCGGTCACGACGATCACCGCCACACCCAGCAAGATCCCCAGCAAACCGGTCTGAGCAATCACGGTTAAATCAATGGTATTGCCCAGCGCAAAGGCAAAGAACGGGATCAGCGTCTGTACGGCTTTGCTGAAAAATTCTCTCAGCTCAGGGTCAAGGTTCCCTAACGCAAAGCCGACGAGGAACGGTAATACCGCACCGACGAAAACATGCGGTTCAAACGATGCAATCCCGGCAGTCCCCAGAATAATCATCGTCATAAGCGGCCCGGATTCCAGCGACATTAATACAAACGCTCCGGCCTCTTCTTTAGTGCCATACTGCTGCATGATCGAAGCGTAAAGTCCGCCGTTGGTCATATCCATCGCCGCCACCAGCGCAAGCGTTGAAAGTCCGGCAAAGAATCCAACTTCAACACCATGTTCAGGAATAATGCGTGAAGCAATTGCCGCAACCACCCACGCCACAGCAATTTTGGTTACCACCAGCGTACCGGATTTACGCAATACCGTTCCCGTCGCACTTAATTTTATCGATGCCCCCATGCAGAAAAACCACACCGCCAGAATCGGCACCGTGCCGGTAATCATTCCATTTGTGAATGAACCAAAGTATTTTCCCGCCCCTGGCGAGAAGGTGTGACACAGTGCGCCAAGGAACAGCGGGACGAGCATCATCCCTCCTGGGATTTTCTCTATCGTGTGTTTTATCTGCATTTTCATCACCTATCGGCATATTTTTATAGGCTGATGCATAAGTCCTTCACGATGCATCAGTGTTGATGGAAATGAAGATAGACATTCAACAGAGCAATAAAAGTGATCAAAACCACATCAATTGAAACGTTGTTTTATTTTTATAGGATCATTGTTTTTATTTTGAAATTGATCACAAAAAAACCACCGCTATGTGCGATGGTTTGTTTTTTATGCTGAAAAACGGCGTAAACGCCTCATTGCAGCAGGCAATATGCGATTATTTTTTCGCCGCAAAACGTGCCGCAGCTTCGTCCCAGTTCACCACGTTCCAGAACTCTTTGATGTAGTCCGGACGGCGGTTCTGGAATTTCAGGTAGTAAGCGTGTTCCCACACATCCAGACCCAGAACAGGGAAGCCGGAAGCGCCAGAAATGGCTTCGCCCATCAGCGGGGAGTCCTGATTAGCAGTAGAAACCACCGCCAGTTTATCGCCTTTCAGCACCAGCCATGCCCAGCCGGAACCAAAGCGGGAAGCTGCCGCTTTCTCAAATTCTGCTTTGAAGTTATCAACGGAACCGAAATCACGTTCGATAGCCGCTTTCAGGTCGCCCTGCAAAGTCGTGCCTTTTTTCAGGCCTTTCCAGAACAGGCTGTGGTTGGCGTGACCACCAGCGTTGTTGCGCAGCACGGTTTTTTTGTCTGCTGGCAGCTGGTCCAGTTTGGTGATCAGCTCTTCAACCGGCAGGTTGGCGAATTCTGGCAGGCTTTCCAGCGCCGCATTGGCGTTGTTGACGTAGGCCTGATGGTGTTTGGTGTGGTGGATTTCCATGGTCTGCTTATCGAAGTGCGGTTCCAGGGCATCGTAAGCATACGGCAGGGATGGCAGGGTATAGCTCATATTCATCTCCAGTATTGTCGGGCGGCCGATTGTTAATGCCGCGTAAGCAGTTGGTTCATTATAGTTAATTAAATGATATTGAAAATGATTATCAATGCCGTACTTTTCATAGGGGAATGGTTTTGCAGGGAAATGTCCGAGATGTGAACCAAATCACCCACTTAATGCCGTGATTGCCAGTAAATCGGCAACGGCGGCAACAGGCGAAAGGTTAATCGACAGCACGATTTTTACACTCATCTCGTCGGAGATGTGACGCGACGAAAAATGATGAGGATAAGAAGATGAGTAACGCGATTACGATGGGGATATTTTGGCATTTGATCGGCGCGGCCAGTGCAGCCTGTTTTTACGCTCCGTTCAAAAAAGTAAAAAAGTGGTCATGGGAAACCATGTGGTCAGTCGGTGGGATTGTTTCGTGGATTATTCTGCCGTGGGCCATCAGCGCCATGCTACTACCTGATTTCTGGGCATATTACAGCTCGTTCAGCCTCTCTACCCTGCTGCCTGTTTTTCTGTTCGGCGCTATGTGGGGGATTGGTAATATCAACTACGGCCTGACCATGCGTTATCTCGGCATGTCGATGGGGATAGGTATCGCCATTGGCATTACGTTGATCGTCGGTACGCTGATGACGCCAATTATCAACGGCAATTTCGATGTGCTGATTAACACCGACGGTGGGCGCATGACGTTGCTCGGCGTACTGGTGGCGCTGATTGGCGTGGGGATTGTGACTCGCGCCGGGCAGTTGAAAGAGCGCAAAATGGGCATTAAAGCCGAAGAGTTCAACCTGAAAAAAGGGCTGGTGCTGGCGGTAATGTGCGGCATTTTTTCTGCCGGGATGTCTTTTGCGATGAACGCCGCAAAACCGATGCATGAAGCGGCTGCCGCGCTGGGCGTTGATCCACTGTATGTCGCTCTGCCAAGCTATGTTGTCATCATGGGTGGCGGTGCGATCATCAACCTCGGTTTCTGTTTTATTCGTCTGGCAAAAGTGAAGGATTTGTCGCTAAAAGCCGACTTTTCGCTGGCAAAACCGCTGATCATTCACAATGTATTACTCTCAGCACTGGGCGGGTTGATGTGGTATCTGCAATTCTTTTTCTATGCCTGGGGCCACGCCCGCATTCCGGCGCAGTATGACTACATCAGTTGGATGCTGCATATGAGCTTCTATGTATTGTGCGGCGGTATCGTCGGGCTGGTGCTGAAAGAGTGGAACAATGCGGGACGCCGTCCGGTTACCGTGTTGAGCCTCGGTTGTGTGGTGATTATTGTCGCTGCCAACATCGTCGGCATGGGCATGGCGAGTTAATCTTTCCGGGAATTGCGATGACGCCACTGGCTGGGCGTCATCCCGGTTTCCCGGGTAAACACCACCGAAAAATAGTTACTGTCTTCAAAGCCACATTCTGTCGAAATATCACTGATTAACAGGCGGCTATGCTGGAGAAGATATTGCGCATGACACACTCTGACCTGCCGCAGATATTGATTGATAGTCATCCCGGTCTGCTGGCGAAATTGCTGGCGCAAGACGCGTTCACTGCAAGACGCCTCATCACAAAATTTATCCAGCGCAAAGGGACTTTTCAGGCTGGCCGCCAGCCGGGTAATCAGCTTATCCAGCAACGTTTCACTGGATGTTGGCGGTAATGAATCACTGGTGTAGCGATGGCGTTGCAAAAGCATCACCAACTGCCCGAACAGTAACTCCGCCATTTCGTTGGCAAACGGCGCGGGCTGACTGCTCTCGTGCTCAAGCTGCCCGATGACCTGCCGCACCTGCGCCATGCCCGCACTACCTAAACGCCAGTGTGGTTGTTCTGCGCTGGCGTTAAATCCCGGAATCGCCCCCTGCCAGTCGAGATTAAGCGTCAGCCGCTCCGGGCAATAAATAACGTTCTGCAAAACCAGATCATTAACGGAAGCGTAGGAGTGTTTATCGTCTGCGTGGATATAAAAGAGATCGCCACGGGTAATACGATGAGGACGATCGTTAAGCACATGCAAACCGTTACCGCGCCAGACGATCACCAGTTCACAAAAATCATGTGTATGCTCGGCAAAGACATCCTGCGGATAACGATCAGCAACCGCGACCGCCTGCTGTTCGCTGGCAAAAAAATCTTTTTTACGAAGGACAAACTGATGAACCACCGTGCCACCTCAGCCAGAAGACGCATTTGATTATTCATAAACTGGCGTGGAAATACGTTGAGAAGATTCGCGTTATTGCAGAAAGCCATCCCGCCGCTGGCGAATATCGCGTGGTGACCAGTTAAACTCACGGCGAAACAGCGTCGAAAAGTGGTTACTGTCGCTGAATCCGCAGCGATATGCGATTTCGGTCACGCTGTCCTCGCTATGACGTAACAGATGACGCGCCTTCACCAACCGTAAACGGTTAAGGTAACGCTGGGGCGTCAAACCGGTTTGCTGTTTTAGCTGACGATGCAACGTGCGTAGTGACAGAGAAAATTGATCCGCCATCATTTCCCAATTCACCTCGTCGGCAAAATGTTCTTCCAGCCAGGCCAACAACAAGTTCAGGCGCGATTCGCGACTTTCCATGCTCTCCTGCAAACTGTTTTTACGCAGCAAGAGCAGTAATTGCATAAACAAGATCTCACCGCTGGCTTTCGAGGGTAAATCATTCGTTCTGTCCTGCTGTTCCAGTTGCGAAACCAGCTGCCGTACCTGCTGCAATATGCTGTGGCTCACGCGCCAATGGGACGGATATTGCCCGTCTTGCTCTTGCGGCAGAAGCTGATGCAGCCCGGCGAGAAACTGAAATCTATCCGGGGAGCGATACAGCACATTGGTCAAATACAGATTGTCCGTATGTTCGTATAAATGCCGATCATGATCGCGCACGAAACAGATTGTTCCACCGGAGATGGTATAAGGCTGCCCATTGAAAATGTGGATACCCGTGCCATGTTCGACAATCACAATCTCATGGAAATCATGGTGATGTTCAGGAAAATCCACCTGAGGAAGCCGGGGTTCTATTGCCACAGACACGTTACCAGACGGAAAAAAATCCACGCAATGTAATACGTCCATATAAGCCTCCTGATGCCGTCAACATGGCGGAATAGTAATCAAGCGGTTTGGTTCTTACCTTAAATTTTCGACAGCAAAACACGTAAAAAATGTCGATTTTTCAAGATAAAGCGTGATTTTTCAGAAAATGCGGCAAACATCACACCACCACATTTCTGAAAATTGTGAACGCCATCACGTTCATCTTTCCCTGGTTGCCAGCGGTCTATTTTCCTGTCAGTAACGAGAAGGTAGCGAAGTCGGGTGCTTCTTAGACTGGGCGTAATGAAACCTAGAAGGATCTCATTATGACCTTTCGCTACTGCGTCGCCGTTGATCTTGGCGCATCCAGTGGGCGCGTAATGCTGGCGCGTTACCACCGTGAATGTCGCAGCCTGACGCTGCGTGAAATCCATCGTTTTACCAATGGGCTGTATTACCAGAGCGGTTATGCCACCTGGGATGTCGATAGTCTGGAAAACGCCATTCGCCTTGGGTTAAACAAGGTGTGCGAGGAAGGGATTCGTATCGATAGCATCGGCATTGATACCTGGGGCGTAGACTATGTTCTGCTGGATCAACACGGTCAGCGCGTCGGTTTACCGATTTCCTATCGTGATAGCCGCACTAACGGACTGATGACATTGGCACAGCAGCAAATTGGCAAACACGATATTTATCAGCGTAGCGGCATCCAGTTCCTGCCCTTCAATACAATCTATCAGCTACGTGCGCTGACGGCGCAACAACCTGAACTTATTCCACAAATCGCTCACGCTCTGCTGATGCCGGATTACTTCAGTTATCGCCTGACCGGCAAGATGAACTGGGAGTACACCAACGCCACCACCACGCAACTGGTCAATATCAATAGCGATGACTGGGATGACTCCCTGCTGGCGTGGAGCGGTGCCAACAAAGCCTGGTTTGGTCACCCGACGCATCCGGGTAATGTCATAGGTCACTGGATTTGCCCGCAGGGTAATGAAATTCCAGTGGTCGCCGTTGCCAGCCATGATACCGCCAGCGCGGTTATCGCCTCGCCGTTAAACGGTTCCCGCGCCGCTTATCTCTCCTCCGGCACCTGGTCATTGATGGGCTTCGAAAGCCAGACGCCATTTACCAATGACACGGCGCTGGCAGCCAACATCACCAATGAAGGCGGTGCGGAAGGTCGCTATCGGGTGCTGAAAAATATCATGGGTTTATGGCTGCTCCAGCGGGTACTTCAGGAGCGACAAATCAACGATCTCCCGACGCTTATCGCCGCGACACAGGCACTCCCGGCCTGTCGCTTCATCATCAATCCCAATGACGATCGCTTTATTAATCCTGAGGCGATGTGCAGCGAAATTCAGGCAGCGTGTCGGGAAACGGCGCAACCAATCCCAGAAAATGATGCTGAACTGGCACGCTGTATTTTCGACAGTCTGGCGCTGCTGTATGCCGACGTACTGCACGAACTGGCGCAGCTACGCGGTGAAGATTTCTCGCAACTGCATATTGTCGGCGGCGGCAGCCAGAACGCGCTGCTCAACCAGTTGTGTGCCGATGCCTGCGGTATTCGGGTGATCGCCGGGCCAGTTGAAGCCTCAACGCTCGGCAATATCGGCATCCAGTTAATGACGCTGGATGAACTCAACAATGTGGATGATTTCCGTCAGGTCGTAGGCGCCACCGCGAATCTGACCACCTTTACCCCTAATCCTGACAGTGAAATTGCCCACTATGTGGCGCGGATTCACTCTACACGACAGACAAAGGAGCTTTGCGCATGACCACTCAACTGGAACAGGCCTGGGAACTGGCGAAACAGCGTTTCGCGGCGGTAGGGATTGATGTCGAGGAGGCGCTGCGCCAACTTGATCGCTTACCCGTTTCAATGCACTGCTGGCAGGGCGATGATGTTTCCGGTTTTGAAAACCCGGAAGGTTCGCTGACTGGAGGGATTCAGGCTACTGGTAATTATCCGGGCAAAGCGCGTAATGCCGAAGAGCTACGTGCCGATCTGGAACAGGCTATGCGGCTGATTCCGGGGCCGAAACGGCTTAACTTACATGCGATTTATCTGGAATCAGACACGCCCGTCTCGCGCGACCAAATCAAACCAGAGCACTTCAAAAACTGGGTTGAATGGGCGAAAGCCAATCACCTCGCTCTGGATTTTAACCCCTCCTGTTTTTCGCATCCGCTAAGTGCCGATGGCTTTACGCTCTCCCATGCCGACGACCGCATTCGCCAGTTCTGGATTGACCACTGCAAGGCCAGCCGTCGCGTTTCGGCCTATTTTGGCGAGCAACTCGGCACGCCATCGGTGATGAACATCTGGATCCCGGATGGCATGAAAGATATCACCGTTGACCGTCTCGCTCCGCGCCAGCGTTTGCTGGCAGCACTGGATGAGGTAATCAGCGAAAAGCTGAACCCGGCACACCATATAGACGCGGTAGAGAGCAAATTGTTTGGTATTGGCGCGGAGAGCTACACGGTTGGCTCCAATGAGTTTTACATGGGATATGCCACCAGCCGCCAGACCGCTTTGTGTCTGGACGCCGGACATTTCCACCCGACTGAAGTGATTTCCGACAAGATTTCCGCCGCCATGCTGTATGTGCCGCAGTTGCTGCTGCACGTCAGCCGCCCGGTTCGCTGGGACAGCGATCACGTGGTGCTGCTGGATGATGAAACCCAGGCAATCGCCAGTGAGATTGTCCGTCATGACCTGTTTGACCGGGTACACATTGGTCTGGATTTCTTCGATGCCTCCATCAATCGTATTGCCGCGTGGGTCATTGGCACGCGCAATATGAAAAAAGCCCTGCTGCGTGCGTTGTTAGAACCGACAGCCGAACTGCGCAAGCAGGAAGCGGCAGGCGATTACACCGCGCGACTGGCGCTACTGGAAGAGCAGAAATCGTTGCCGTGGCAGGCGGTGTGGGAAATGTATTGCCAGCGTCACGATACGCCAGCGGGTAGCGAATGGCTGGAAAGCGTGCGGGCTTATGAGAATACGATTTTGCGTCAGCGCGGGTAAACACCGCCGGATGCGGCGCGAGCGCCTTATCCGCCCTACGGATCGTGCATCCGACAACACTGAATTTACAGGAACACAGAACATGCAAAACATTACCCAGTCCTGGTTTGTCCAGGGAATGATCAAAGCCACCACCGACGCCTGGCTGAAAGGCTGGGACGAGCGCAACGGCGGTAACCTGACGCTGCGCCTGGATGACGCTGACATCGCGCCGTATAACGACAATTTCCACCAACAACCGCGCTATATTCCGCTCAGCCAGCCTATGCCTTTACTGGCAAACACACCGTTCATCGTCACCGGCTCCGGCAAATTCTTCCGCAACGTCCAGCTCGATCCCGCTGCCAATTTAGGCGTCGTAAAGGTCGACAGCGACGGTGCGGGCTACCATATTCTCTGGGGGCTAACCCACGAAGCCGTCCCAACCTCTGAACTTCCGGCGCACTTTCTCTCCCATTGCGAACGTATTAAAGCCACCAACGGTAAAGATCGGGTGATCATGCACTGCCATGCCACCAACCTGATCGCCCTCACCTATGTACTGGAAAACGACACGGCGGTCTTCACTCGCCAACTGTGGGAAGGCAGCACCGAGTGCCTGGTGGTATTCCCGGATGGCGTTGGCATTTTGCCGTGGATGGTGCCCGGCACGGACGAAATCGGCCTGGCCACCGCGCAGGAAATGCAAAAACATTCACTGGTTCTCTGGCCTTTCCACGGCGTCTTCGGCAGTGGTCCGACGCTGGACGAAGCGTTTGGCCTGATCGATACCGCAGAAAAATCGGCGGAAGTGTTGGTGAAAGTGTATTCGATGGGCGGCATGAAACAGACCATCAGCCGTGAACAGCTAATCGCTCTCGGCAAGCGTTTCGGCGTCACCCCGCTGGCAAGCGCACTGGCACTTTAACACCCCGTTTCGCATCTGGCGGCGCGGGTTATGCCGCCGGACAGAAGGATTTGATCTTAAGGAGAATAATCATGAGTTTTATGTTGGCATTACCGAAAATCAGCCTGCATGGCGCTGGGGCAATTGGCGATATGGTAAACCTGGTTGCGAATAAGCAGTGGGGAAAAGCACTGATCGTTACCGATGGGCAACTGGTTAAGTTGGGATTGCTGGACAGTCTGTTCACCGCGCTGGATCAACACGAAATGTCTTACCACCTATTCGATGAGGTCTTTCCAAACCCCACCGAAGAACTGGTGCAAAAAGGCTACGCTGCATTTCAGGACGCCGCATGTAACTACATTATTGCTTTCGGTGGCGGTAGCCCGATTGATACCGCAAAAGCCATAAAAATCCTTACCGCTAATCCAGGCCCTTCTACTGCTTACTCTGGCATTGGCAAAGTAAAAAACCCAGGCGTGCCGCTGGTGGCGATCAACACGACTGCCGGAACCGCCGCTGAGATGACCAGCAATGCGGTGATCATCGACACTGCGCGGCAAGTGAAAGAAGTCATCATCGATTCGAATATTATTCCTGATATCGCCGTGGATGATGCCAGTGTAATGCTGGAGATCCCTGCCTCCGTTACCGCTGCCACCGGTATGGACGCACTAACCCATGCCATAGAAGCCTATGTTTCCGTTGGCGCCCATCCGCTAACTGATGCCAACGCGCTGGAAGCTATCCGCCTGATTTCTCTGTGGCTGCCGAAAGCGGTAGAAGATGGTCATAATCTGGAAGCTCGCGAACAGATGGCTTTCGGGCAATATCTGGCGGGTATGGCTTTTAACAGCGCGGGACTGGGGCTGGTTCACGCACTGGCGCATCAGCCCGGTGCTACCCACAACCTGCCACACGGGGTGTGTAATGCCATCTTGTTGCCAGTAATCGAAAACTTTAACCGCCCGAATGCCATCGCACGCTTTGCCCGTATCGCCCAGGCGATGGGGGTCGATACGCGCGGGATGAGTGATGAAGCGGCAAGTCTGGAAGCAATTAATGCCATTCGAGCCTTGAGCCATCGCGTAGGCATACCTGCGGGATTTAGTCAGCTTGGCATCAGCAAAGAGGATATCGAAGGCTGGTTAGATAAAGCCCTGGCCGACCCATGCGCACCATGTAACCCACGTACTGCAAGTCGCGACGAAGTACGTGAGCTTTATCTGGAGGCGTTATGATCCGCAAAGCATTTGTTATGCAGGTAAACCCCGGCGCCCATGAAGAGTATCAGCGTCGGCACAACCCGATCTGGCCGGAACTGGAAGCGGTATTGAAATCTCACGGTGCGCATAACTACGCCATCTATCTCGATAAAGCGCGAAATTTGCTGTTTGCCACAGTAGAAATTGAATCTGAAGAACGCTGGAATGCGGTTGCCAGCACTGACGTTTGCCAACGTTGGTGGAAATATATGACCGACGTTATGCCTGCTAATCCGGATAACAGCCCGGTCAGCAGCGAGCTACAAGAAGTGTTTTACCTGCCGTAATCCACTGCGGTGTCGGATACCCCTCCGACACCGCAATGACAGCTGATTAATATAGATTTTGCTAACGCAATTTATCCAACATCTCCCAGGCCAATTAAAAACGCCAGTTCATACCAGTGACAAACGTAAAACTCTCATTACGATCGAACATTGGGCTGCCGGTAATCTCGTCCGGCAGCCCGCTGTATCCGGCGCTCGCCATCAATACGCGAGATTAAACGCCTGACAGCACACGGCGGGCAGCTTCTGCCAGAAACGCACTTCTGTTGGCATAGTCTGGGTTATTGCGCACGTAGGTATCAATCTTGTTCAGTAACCTTTTCGGCATCGTAATATTAATGCGTTCTGCCCGACCTTCGAACTGGTTCATATTGATATCCACCAGCAGCCATTGCCCGCCAATAAAGTCCTGCGCCCGCTGAGCCAGATGTTTTTCCACAGAGCCAGGAAGTGGTAACTCTTCATTCATTTCGCACAAGGTTTCAAAGTGCGCAGTCAGTGCACTTCGCGCATCCTGGAAAGCGTTGTCCAGCGTAGCACCAGCAAAATAACAGCCTGGAACATCAGGGAAAAAGCCGCTTGCGCTGCCGTCGGGATCGCTATGGATATAGGCGGGATAAAACATATTGCCTCCTGAAATTTTAAAACGTTAAACCAGCCTGACGCCCAATTTGTGCCAGCGTACCGGGCTTAATATCTTTTTTAGGATGCGGAACCGTCACCAGACCCGGATGAACAGGGTGGCGGAACTGATGATGACTACCACGGGTTCGAATATGCTCCCAGCCATGCTGTTTCAGAATGGCAATCACGTCTGCACTTTTCACATCCCTGTCCTTCCATGATTATACACACGACACACATACAATTAGCGATAGCAATCACGATAGCGCGTTTTATATAGGCCGTCAGGTGGATAAAGTTGACTCAGGAATGTCGCTCGGAAGAAGAATAACGGTGTGCAGTAATTTGTAGAAAAGATGCGAGGAGGCTCGCAATTTACATATAACTCATAGTATTAGGTGTTAAAAAACCTTGTATTAGATTATCCATGCGATATCGAAGCTAGTCTTGCTATAGATCCAGCTCGTATTCATAGAACATTTAAAGCAACTAATGAAAAATAACATACATTGTTTTATTTTCTTGATAAATATCAAGCTTGTTTCACCATTGCATTTACAATATGCACACATCATTTTTTGTGTGTTATACATTAACTATGACCAATAGCAAAACGTTAACATATAAATATTTCCTATATTTTTTATAAAACGTATTTTTATTAATTATATAAAAGGAGTTATTATGTCTATGGAATTTATAGATAAACTGAATTCATTATCCTCAAAAATAAAACAACAAGCCGGAGTCATTGAAACGGAGGAAGCCACCAAAAATGCTTTCGTAATGCCTTTTATTAACAATGTGTTAGGTTATGATGTTTTTGATCCTACTGAAGTTATCCCAGAGTTTGTATGCGATATTGGAACGAAGAAAGGCGAAAAGATTGACTATGCGATCTTAAAAAATAGTGAGGTTCAAATTCTCATTGAATGCAAAAAAATTGGCGATCCTCTAAATATAAATCATGCTTCACAGCTTTTTCGTTACTTTCATGTAACAAATGCAAGAATATCTATTCTAACCAATGGACAAGTTTATAAATTTTTTACTGACTTAGAAGCTCCTAATAAAATGGATGAAAAACCATTTCTTGAGATAGATCTACTGGACTTAGATGAAACAGTTGTTCCCGAGATAAAGAAGCTTACTAAATCAGCATTTGATTTGGAATCAATAATTAATGCTGCAGGTGAATTAAAATATGTTAGTTTAATTAAAAAAGTTCTCCATGCACAAATGAACAATCCTGAAGAGGATTTTGTAAAGTTCTTCGCAGCAAGAATTTATGAAGGTATGTTAACACAAAAAGTAAAAGATACATTTGCCAAATTGACAAAGAAAGCTGCCAGTCAATATATTAACGCTCAAATAAACGAAAGATTGAAATCAGCAATAGGTGGTGGCTCATTATCTATAATTAATTCGTCATCACAAAATGAAGAAGTAGAAAGTATTAATAAAGAAGAAACCGACATTGCCACTACCATGGAAGAACTTGAAGGATTTCATATTGTTAAAGCTATAGTTCGCGTAGTACTTGATGCTCCAAGAATAGTTCACAGAGATACAAAAAGCTATTTTGGTATACTTGTAGATGACAATAATAGAAAACCACTCTGCAGATTGCATTTCAATCGAAACCAAAAGTATATTGGCCTATTTGACTTAGAGAAAAACGAAACCCGCCATCCTATTGAATCTCTCGATGATATTTATTCTTTTAGCGATGAGTTAAAAGCAACTGCCGCTTTATACAACTAAAAAATAAGCAGGCAACAATTAATGTTGCCTGCCTAAAATATCAGAACAGCCCCAACGGTTTATCCGAATAGCTCACCAGCAGGCACTTGGTTTGCTGGTAATGCTCAAGCATCATTTTGTGGGTTTCGCGACCGATACCTGATTGTTTGTAGCCACCAAACGCTGCGTGTGCCGGGTAGGCGTGATAACAGTTGGTCCACACGCGCCCTGCCTGAATGCCACGCCCCATCTTATAGGCCAGATTACCGTTACGGCTCCAGACGCCAGCGCCCAGGCCATATTGCGTGTCGTTCGCCAGCTCCAGCGCCTCGTCCATCGTTTTGAAGGTGGTTACCGCCAGCACCGGGCCAAAAATCTCCTCCTGGAACACACGCATATTGTTCTGACCAAACAGAATCGTCGGTTCGAGGTAATAACCGTCTTTCAGTTCCCCTTCCAGCAGCTTACGCCGCCCGCCGGTGAGTACGTCTGCGCCCTCTTTTTTACCGATATCAATGTAATTGAGGATGGTTTCCAGTTGCCCGTGAGAAACCTGCGCACCCATTTGCGTCACGCTGTCGAGCGGGTTACCGCTACGAATGCTTTCAACTCGGCGGATAGCACGTTCCATAAAGCGTTCGTAGATAGACTCCTGCACTAAAGCACGGCTCGGACAGGTACAGACTTCGCCCTGGTTGAAGGCGAACAGTGCAAAGCCCTCCAGCGCCTTATCGAAGAAAGCATCTTCTTCATCCATCACATCAGCAAAGAAGATATTTGGCGACTTACCGCCCAACTCCAGCGTCACCGGAATAATGTTCTGCGTGGCGTACTGCATAATCTGCTGGCCGACTTCCGTTGAGCCGGTAAACGCCACTTTGGCGATGCGTTTTGAGGTCGCCAGATATTCACCGATTTCGCCGCCCGCACCGTTGACCACGTTCACCACACCTGGCGGCAGTAAATCACCGACGATTTCCATTAGCAGCAGTACTGAAAGCGGGGTAAGTCGTGCGGGTTTCAGCACCACACAGTTGCCCGCCGCCAGCGCGGGAGCCATTTTCCAGCTCGCCATCAGCAGCGGGAAGTTCCACGGGATAATTTGCCCCACCACGCCTAACGGTTCGTGGAAGTGATAAGCCACAGTTTCGCTATCGACTTCACTAATACCACCTTCCTGCGCCCGAATACACGAAGCGAAATAGCGGAAATGGTCAATCGCCAGCGGCACATCGGCAGCACTGGTTTCACGAATGGGCTTGCCGTTATCCCAGGTTTCTGCCGTCGCCAACAGTTCGAGATTTTGTTCCATTCGATCGGCAATCTTAAACAGAATCGCCGCGCGATCCTGCACCGAGGTATGCGCCCATTTGTCTTTCACTTTATGCGCGGCATCCAGCGCCAGATCGATGTCGCGTTTGCCCGAAGACGCCACTTCGCACAGTAGCTGCCCGGTCACCGGCGTCAGGTTCTGGTAATACTCGCCATCGGCGGGTGCTACCCATTCGCCGCCGATAAAGTTGTCATAGCGGGCTTTTAACTTGAGGGGGAAACCATACTCGCCGGGCTTAATCTGTGCTGAAGGGGGATTGTTGGTCATGGTAGTCTCCTTGCGGTGTGAGGTATAACAAGGGTAGACGTGACTGGCGAAATCTTCGCCAGCCAGTGATAGCTTTACGACGGCAATCACGAATTTACGGGCAAGGATTACAGAGATAGTTGAAAAAGCGGCTGACAATTTGCCAGCCGTTGTGGGGATGATGATTACATCGCAGCGCGATAAATCGCCACAATTTCTTCGTGAGTTGCCTGAATCGGGTTAGTAAATCCGCAGGCATCTTTCAGAGCATTGGTCGCCAGTACCGCGAAATCTTCTTCTTTCACGTTCAGATCGCGCAGACCTGCCGGAATATCGACTTTCTTCGCCAGTTCACGGATAGCGTTAATGCAGGCTTCTGCACCTTCCGCGTCGTTTTTACCTGTCACGTTCACACCCATTGCAGCAGCGCAGTCACGCAGACGTGCAGCGGCTACTTTGCTGTTGAATACCTGAACGTGCGGCAGCAGAACGGCGTTACATACACCGTGCGGCAGATTGTAGAAACCGCCTAACTGGTGCGCCATCGCATGAACATAACCCAAAGACGCATTGTTGAACGCCATACCGGCGAGGAACTGGGCATAAGCCATCGCTTCACGCGCTTTCGCATTGCTGCCATCTTCTACGGCTAACGGCAGGTTTTCGGCAATCATGGTCACGGCTTTCAGTGCGCAAGCGTCGGTGATCGGCGTTGCGGCAATAGACACATACGCTTCGATAGCGTGTGTTAAGGCATCCATACCCGTTGCGGCGGTCAGTGACTTCGGCATACCGATCATCAGAGAGGAGTCATTGACAGAAAGCAGCGGAGTCACGTGTTTATCCACAATCGCCATTTTGATGTGGCGCGCTTCGTCAGTGATAATGCAGAAACGGGTCATTTCAGACGCAGTACCCGCCGTGGTGTTAATGGCGATCATCGGCAACTGCGGTTTTGCCGAGCGGTCAACGCCTTCGTAATCGCGAATATCACCGCCGTTGGCAGCCACCAGCGCAATGCCTTTCGCACAGTCGTGCGGAGAACCACCACCTAAGGAAATTACGCTATCGCAATTATTTTCTTTCAGCAGTTTGAGGCCTGCGGCGACGTTTTCCGTAGTTGGGTTAGGCTGGGTGCCATCATAAATAACGCTAAAAATATTGCGTTCTTCCAGTGCTTTTTGCACATCGCCCGCCATACCTAATTTCGTTAAAATATTGTCAGTGACAATTAAGGTACGGGTAAATCCATAATCTGCCATCATATTCATTGCATCAGTCAATGAATCGGCGCCGATGACATTCACAGAAGGAATAAAGAACGTTGAAGCTGCCATAACACACTCCTGGAAGAGTAAAAAGGGCTGGCAGATTACAAAGTATTTTCATTCGGAAATATGATCGACATTACCGTTTATTAAAATATTTTTAATAAAAAGCACGTTACATTCATCAAATAACGTGCTTCCTTAATATTAATAAGAATTTTGTATTAATTCATATTTATTATGAATTAATCATTTCCTTATCTTTCGGGAAATAATAATGCATCGCGCAATAAATGATCATTTCCACGACGCCGCGTAAAGCCAATGCGGTCAAAATATTCCAGAATTTGAATTGCCAGCTTTCGGCCTACACCTAAGCGATCGCGGAAATCCGCCGCGCAGGTTGAACCACATTCCTGATCGAGATCGCGGATCATATTGGCAAATTCGACAATCCGATCATTACGGTAATAACGATCTTTGACGATCGCCGTAATTATCCCCTGCTGCGCCGCCTGGCGTAGCGTCAGGCGCATTGCCTGCTCGTCGGTTCCCGTCTCTTTTGCCAGGTCACGCACCCACCACGGCTCGTCGCCAAATAGCGGCTCTGCTTTTTGCCAGATGGCCTGCTGCTCTTCGCTGAAGCCCGCTTTGTGATCTGGCAGATGCAGCCAGCCGTGGTGGCTGTGGATATCGCCGCTTTCGCGCATCTTTTCAATCAGCAACAGTACCAGAGCTTCATCTTCCATCGGCAACGCCATGCGCCGCAGGCGCTCGCGCCCCGGTCCAGGTTCATCGCGATGTTGCTCATGATAAACCGCTAATGTGTCGAGGATTTTTCGCTGCCAGCGGGCGGCAACCGGCGCATTCAACAAGCTATAACCAGCCTGAATATAGCCTGGCTGTTGCAGCAGTTCGCGCATCCCTTCGCCGTTGAGCTGTCTCGCCCAGGCGAAATCGGCAAGATTCACCGCTCCGCGTTCCAGATGAACGGTCAGTGCGTCGGCATCGCTTTGTGTACGTGCCAGTGAAGCCAGCCATTGCAGATATTCCGGCTTACGTTTACCGCGACGTGGCGGGTTGAGCATCACCACGCGCGCCCCCGCCAGCGTGTTGCGAGCCGAGATATCGCGCAGCACTAAGCGATCGTTATCCGCCAGCCACAGCGGCGTGTCGAACACCAGCTCGGCAAGGTTATCTTCGAGCAGCGAAACGCGCCCCGTAACGTGGCTGGCAGCGTGGTGAATATGTAGCGGCTGCCACTGGGTCAACGGTACATGAGTTTGTAGCTCGACAATCACCCGCGTGAACGGCTCCGGCGGCGCATCGGCAAGCAGCCAGTCGCCACGGTTAATCTGCTCTTTTTCCGCATCACCCGCGATGTTAAGCGCGATACGTTGCCCGGCATGGGCGGTTTCTGTTGGTTGATTTTGCGCATGGAGAGCACGCACGCGCATCGGCTTATTTACACCGGTCAGCCATAGTGAATCACCCACCTTCACTTCCCCGCTTAACGCCGTACCAGTGACCACCAGCCCGGCACCTTTTACGGTAAAAGCGCGGTCGATAGCG
The DNA here is from genome assembly GCF_003046645.1 of Escherichia sp. MOD1-EC6475. NCBI lineage: Bacteria > Pseudomonadati > Pseudomonadota > Gammaproteobacteria > Enterobacterales > Enterobacteriaceae > Escherichia > Escherichia sp. MOD1-EC6475. Next base: position 94,267 of record NZ_PZKQ01000023.1, read on the forward strand.
AGGCGGAAACTATGTTGGCTGGCGTGTTCACGTTCAGGCAACTGAAGCAGATGTTCACGCAGGGCATCAATTCCCCGACCTTCGGTTGCTGCGGTGACAAACAGTTTTGCCTCAGCAAAACCATATTCCCGCAGCACCTGCTTTACCTGACGTTCAACCTCATCAACACGCGCTTCGTCCACGCGATCGGCTTTAGTCAGCGCCACTGTCAGCATCGGGTTACCGGTAAGCTGCAAAATCGCCAGATGCTCACGGGTCTGCGCCATCACACCGTCATCGCAAGCCACCACCAGCAGCGCGTGATCGATACCACCCACGCCCGCCAGCATATTGGAAAGAAACTTTTCATGACCGGGAACGTCGATAAAACCAGGCACGCGCCCATCTGGCTGCGGCCAGTAGGCATAGCCGAGATCGATGGTCATACCGCGCTTTTTTTCTTCCGGCAGACGGTCGGCATTTACGCCAGTAATCGCCTGCAATAAGGTTGTTTTGCCGTGGTCAACGTGTCCGGCAGTCGCAATAATCATTTCAACAACATCTCCATAAACCGTTGCTCATCTTCAAGGCAGCGTAGATCCAGCCACAATCGCCCGTCGTAGATACGTCCAATCACCGGAACCGGCAATTCACGCCAGCGGGCGGCTAATGCTTCAAGGTGGCTGCCACGTCCGTCATGGGGTGTAAACGTTAATGCCGCGCTCGGCAGGCGATCAACCGGCAGCGAACCACTGCCAATCTGTGACAGGCATGGCATAACCTGCACAGCGAAGTCCGCGCCATAATGTGCGGCAAGGGGAGCCTGTAAACGTTGCGCCTGGATTTGAATAACCTCTGCGCTGCGGGTAAGCAGACGCAGGGTCGGTAATCTTTCGCTCAGTGCTTCGGGGTGCAAATAAAGACGCAGCGTCGCTTCCAGCGCCGCGAGGGTCATTTTATCCGCGCGTAATGCACGCTTCAGCGGGTGGCTTTGCAGGCGGGCGATCATCTCTTTTTTACCAACGATAATCCCTGCCTGCGGCCCGCCTAACAACTTGTCGCCGGAGAAGCTCACCAGACTGACGCCCGCCGCAATCAACTCCTGCGGCATTGGCTCTTTCGGCAAACCGTACTGGCTAAGATCGACCAGCGAGCCACTGCCTAAATCAGTCACCACGGGAATATCCAGTTCTTTGCCAAGCGCCACCAGTTCAGCTTCGTCTATCGCTTTGGTAAATCCCTGAATGCTGTAGTTACTGGTATGTACTTTCATCAACAGCGCGGTATTTTCATTTACTGCCTGACGATAATCACTGGCGTGGGTACGGTTGGTCGTCCCCACTTCGTGCAGGGTGCAGCCTGCCTGACGCATTACGTCAGGAATACGAAACGCGCCGCCAATCTCCACCAGTTCGCCACGAGACACCACCACCTCTTTACCGCTGGCAGTGGCTGCCAACATCAGCAGCACCGCCGCCGCATTGTTATTGACGATACAGGCATCTTCTGCGCCGGTAATGCGGCACAGCAGTTGCGCCAGTGCGCGATCGCGATGCCCGCGTCCGGCGTCGTCCAGATCGTACTCCAGCGTCACCGGCGAACGCATAGCCTGCGCAACGGCTTCCACCGCTGCTTCCGCCTGTAAAGCTCGCCCAAGGTTGGTATGCAGCACGGTTCCCGTCAGGTTGATCACCGGACGCAGCGCGCTCTGTGCCTCTTTCGCCAGACGAGCATTAACCTCTTGCGCCCAGTTTTCACACCATGCAGGCAGCAACTGGCTGTCGCGAATCATTTCCCGCGCTTCGTCGAGCATCTGACGCAGCAGCTCCACGACACGGGTATGGCCATAAGTATCACGCAAAGAAAGGAAGGAGCTATCGCGCAATAAGCGATCAATAGCCGGAAGTTGACTATAGAGGGAACGCGTTTCGGTTGTCATAGGAAACCTGGCTGATCAAGGCCCTCTCACACGGAGAAGGGCGTTTAACATAACCACGGATTGTAACGTGAGATGGGTCAGGAGGACATATCGCGCATCAAGCCTTTGGTGGTTCGGTGCGGGCAAAACTTTCGCGGCTAAACAAGTTTTCGACCAGTTTGACTAAGTGTGGGCGGTCGACACACCAGCCCGGCGCAACGCGGCGGAAATTGAGATATCCAACGGCACAGGCAATGGCGATAGTCGCCAGATTGACCGTATCGGTTTTGAGCGTGCCATCGACCAGATATCCTTCCAGTACATCCAGACTACGGTTGATTTTCTCCCGCTGGCGTAGCAATTCATCTTCAGACTGCTGCGCCGCAGGACGCGCCTGTTCGCGCACCGACACCAGCCCGGCATCCATAATGCCATCTGCCAGCGCCTCAATTTTACGCACTCGCAACGACTCCAGCGGATCGCGTGGCAACATCGCCGGAGCGACATTCATTAATTCAATATATTCGGCAATGATTGGCGAATCAAACCAGCATTCGCCCTCTTCGGTCACCAGCACCGGCACTTTCCCTAACGGGTTAAATTGCGCCACGCCGTTGTCCGCGTTATAGGGCAGTTCATTAATAAATTCGAAAGTTATGCCCTTTTCTAACAACAGAATAGAAAGTTTGCGTACAAACGGGCTGGTGTAGCTACCGACGAGTTTCATGCCATGTCCTTTGTGCGAGGAAAAATATCAGTATGGCTCAGGCTCGCGCAAAACACAGGTGATACAAGTCTCAATGATCCAAATAAAGATAATGCATCCAACTGGTCATTCTCAGCAGCACTTTCCGCATCACCGAAACATGGCTGAAATGGTCGGAGTAAACGGCTACCTGGGCGTAGATGCCGTCGGGTAAGGCATCGATATCAGCGTTAGGGTCGAGTTCAATGGTTCCCAGCACACCATCCGTTCCGGGCACGACCGTTAACGATTGCAGCACCCCCTGCGCCTGATACGAACCGCCAGGCACCACCGGCAAGATACTGGTCAGTTTGCCGTGGAATACCTGCCCCGGCAGCGCGTTAAATACGACTTCCGCATCATCACCGGGTTTCAGACGTAACAGCGAGTTTTGCCGGAACTGGGCGACGATTTGCCGTTTTTGCTCTGGAATGAAGACCATCACCGGACGTAACGGCAACGCTGCCGCGTAAGTGCCAGGACGAATGAGTACCTGAGTAACGTAGCCATTGCTCGGCGCGCGAATAATAGTTTGCTCAAGGTTATATTTCGCTTCGGTCAGTTGCGCCCTTAAGCTCACAATCTGTGATTGCTCGCCGTTGACCATGCTGTCGAGCTGGCTCTGGATCTGCGCCTGCTCCGCCACCGAACCTTTCACCAGCGCATCCTGCGCGAGAAAATTTTGCCGCGCGTCGTCGATGTCACGTTCCGAGAACGGATTGACCGTCGCCCGACTACCTTTCAGGTAACGTTGATAATTTTTAAACAGACGGTCGCGCTCCGCTGAAACTTGAGTGGTGTTGGCCTGCGCTTCAGTGAGCTGCGCGCGCAGCGTTTTGATATTATGCGTCGCCGTCATCAAATCAGCCTGAAGTCTGTCTACTCGCGCCTGATAACGTACCGGGTCGAGCTTAAAAAGCACCTCGCCCTTCTGAATAAGCTGATTATTTTTGTCGGTGACTTCAGTCACGATCCCCGTCACCTGTGGCGTGATAGGGATCGCTATCACTGCCTTTTGCGCAGTAAAAGTGTAAGGATGGTTGTAGTTCATCAATAAAATCAAACCACTCACCAGAAACACGCCACCCAGCGCCGCCGTCGCCAGCGTCCACTGATTCACCGGAATGCGGAAGATTTTAAAGACCGCCCACGCCAGCGCCACGTAAGTTAAAACAATTAACAGATCCATAATCAGATCTCCGGGAACGTGGAATAGTCAGTCTTTTCCTCTGCGGCGAGTTGATGCTCCAGCCGGGAAATTCGGTCAGAAAGTGCGGCGATTTCCGGGTCAGTCGCTTTCTCTTGCGACGCAGTATGTGACTGCATTCCCCAGCCGCGCTCTGGCTGGTAAAGCGTTGCCCAGATCCACAAGAACGGCCAGATTACATGCAGGGTAAACAGACTTACCCAACCCGCCGTATGAATGGCGTCGGCGTGGGGATGGTTGCGCTTTTTGGCAATCAGATAGGGGATGTCATGTATCGCGATGATTCCATAAAAAATCACCAGAAAGACGAAGATCAGCACTCCCAACGCGAAGTAGTTTAGAAACATATCTGCCTCGGATTCACGCTTATCAGTGTTGTTTTTTGGCTGGCAGCCGGAAGGGAGTCAGGCTGATACTTTGACATTAATCCGCGTTTGCCAATCTCGCCATCACACCGAAGGATAATTTTAAAAGGCGATAAGTTGCTCAGTTACAAAACGGTCTTAAGGCAAAGTCAGAACATGCTGCAGATCACACCAGGTGAATTACCGAAGAAAATATCTTGTGATTCAGATCACAATAACTCAACAAACAGCTAAAATTAAAATGTGACATTATTCACATTTTAATGCCATTTTTAGCGAAAATCGCCGCCTTGTTGCTTTTTTACACAAGTATTTTGTGATGAGCGTCACGTCAATTACCTCTCTACCCCCTATATTTATGTGACCGATATCACACAAAAGGCCGTCGACTGGACAGTTAACCGATTCAGTGCCAGATTTCGCAGTATCTACAAGGTCCGGCTACCTCTGCCGCCACATTAACAAAAAACCTCGGGCTTCCAGCCTGCGCGACAGCAAACATAAGAAGGGGTGTTTTTATGTCATCCGATATTAAGATCAAAGTGCAAAGCTTTGGTCGTTTCCTCAGCAACATGGTGATGCCAAATATCGGCGCGTTTATCGCGTGGGGTATCATCACCGCGTTATTTATTCCAACAGGGTGGTTACCGAACGAAACGCTGGCGAAGCTGGTCGGGCCGATGATCACTTATCTCCTGCCGCTGCTGATCGGTTATACCGGTGGTAAGCTGGTAGGTGGCGAACGTGGCGGCGTGGTTGGTGCTATCACTACCATGGGCGTTATCGTCGGCGCAGACATGCCGATGTTCCTCGGTTCTATGATTGCAGGTCCGCTGGGCGGCTGGTGTATTAAGCACTTCGACCGCTGGGTAGACGGTAAAATCAAATCCGGTTTTGAGATGCTGGTGAATAACTTCTCCGCTGGCATCATCGGGATGATCCTCGCCATTCTGGCATTCCTCGGCATTGGTCCAATTGTTGAAGCCCTGTCCAAAATGCTGGCTGCGGGCGTTAACTTCATGGTTGTCCATGACATGCTGCCGCTGGCGTCTATCTTTGTTGAACCGGCGAAAATCCTGTTCCTCAACAACGCCATTAACCACGGTATCTTCTCGCCGCTGGGTATTCAGCAGTCCCATGAACTGGGTAAATCCATCTTCTTCCTGATTGAAGCTAACCCAGGTCCAGGTATGGGCGTGCTGCTGGCGTACATGTTCTTTGGTCGTGGTAGTGCTAAACAGTCTGCGGGCGGTGCGGCAATCATCCACTTCCTGGGTGGTATCCACGAAATCTACTTCCCGTATGTGCTGATGAATCCGCGTCTGATCCTGGCCGTTATCCTCGGCGGTATGACTGGCGTGTTCACGCTGACTATCCTGGGCGGTGGTCTGGTTTCTCCGGCATCTCCGGGTTCTATCCTCGCGGTACTGGCGATGACGCCAAAAGGTGCTTACTTCGCTAACATCGCAGGTGTGTGTGCGGCGATGGCAGTCTCCTTCGTTGTCTCTGCTATTTTGCTGAAAACCAGCAAAGTGAAAGAAGAAGACGATATTGAAGCGGCTGCGCGTCGTGTTCAGGAGATGAAAGCTGAATCAAAAGGCGCTACTCCACTGTCTGCTGGCGATGTGACTAACGACCTGAGCCACGTGCGTAAAATCATCGTTGCCTGTGACGCCGGTATGGGTTCCAGTGCGATGGGTGCGGGCGTACTGCGTAAGAAAATTCAGGATGCAGGTCTGTCGCAGATTTCTGTTACTAACAGCGCGATCAACAACCTGCCGCCGGATGTGGACCTGGTCATCACTCACCGTGACCTGACCGAACGTGCTATGCGTCAGGTTCCGCAGGCACAGCATATTTCGCTGACCAACTTCCTCGACAGCGGCCTGTACACCAGCCTGACCGAACGTCTGGTTGCTGCCCAGCGCCATACTGAAAACGAAGTGAAAGTGAAAGACAGCCTGAAAGACAGCTTTGACGATTCTAACGCCAACCTGTTTAAGCTCGGCGCGGAGAACATCTTCCTCGGTCGCAAAGCGGCAACCAAAGAAGAAGCGATTCGCTTTGCCGGTGAACAACTGGTGAAAGGCGGCTATGTTGAGCCGGAATACGTACAGGCGATGCTAGATCGTGAAAAACTGACCCCGACCTATCTGGGTGAGTCTATCGCGGTGCCACACGGTACGGTTGAAGCGAAAGATCGCGTACTGAAAACAGGCGTCGTGTTCTGTCAGTACCCGGAAGGCGTGCGCTTCGGTGAAGAAGAAGATGACATCGCCCGTCTGGTGATTGGTATTGCTGCCCGTAATAACGAGCACATTCAGGTTATCACCAGCCTGACCAACGCACTGGATGATGAGTCCGTCATCGAGCGTCTGGCACACACCACTAGCGTGGATGAAGTGCTGGAACTGCTGGCAGGTCGTAAGTAATCCAGGCCCACCCTCTCCACATGGAGAAGGTGGGCTAATTGCCTGATGCGCTTTGCTTATCAGGCCTACAAAACAAAGCGCAGTTTGTTAAATTTGCACGCTCTTGTAGGCCGGATAAGGCGTTTACGCCGCATCCGGCGCTGCCCCTCTCCTCACGGAGAGGGTTTGGGTGAGGGAAAAGCCTCACCCCAGCCCTCTCGGGTAAAAACATTGATGAAGGTTAATACTATGAAAGCATTACATTTTGGCGCAGGTAATATCGGTCGTGGCTTTATCGGTAAACTGCTGGCAGACGCGGGTATCCAACTGACGTTTGCCGATGTCAATCAGGTGGTACTTGATGCCCTGAATGCCCGTCATAGCTATCAGGTTCACGTTGTCGGCGAAACCGAGCAGGTTGATACCGTTTCCGGCGTTAATGCCGTCAGCAGCATTGGCGACGACGTGATTGATTTAATCGCCCAGGTTGATTTAGTCACCACCGCCGTTGGCCCGGTCGTGCTGGAACGCATTGCTCCGGCAATCGCCAAAGGGCTGGTGAAACGTAAAGAGCAAGGTAATGAATCCCCGCTGAACATTATCGCCTGTGAAAACATGGTACGTGGCACAACACAACTGAAAGGTCATGTGATGAACGCCCTGCCGGAAGATGCCAAAGCGTGGGTAGAAGAACACGTTGGCTTTGTGGATTCCGCCGTTGACCGTATCGTGCCGCCTTCTGCTTCGGCAACTAACGATCCGCTGGAAGTGACGGTAGAAACCTTCAGCGAATGGATTGTCGATAAAACCCAGTTCAAAGGCACACTGCCAAATATTCCTGGTATGGAGTTAACCGACAACCTGATGGCGTTTGTCGAACGTAAGCTCTTCACCCTGAATACGGGTCATGCTATAACCGCGTACCTTGGAAAACTGGCGGGTCATCAGACCATTCGTGACGCGATTCTCGACGAGAAAATCCGTGCGGTGGTAAAAGGGGCGATGGAAGAAAGCGGCGCAGTACTGATTAAGCGTTACGGCTTTGACGCGGACAAGCACGCGGCGTACATCCAGAAAATCCTCGGTCGTTTTGAAAACCCGTATCTGAAAGATGATGTTGAGCGCGTAGGCCGTCAACCACTGCGTAAACTGAGTGCTGGCGACCGTCTGATCAAGCCGCTGCTGGGTACGCTGGAATATGGCTTGCCGCACAAAAATCTGATTGAAGGTATTGCCGCTGCAATGCATTTCCGCAGTGAAGATGATCCGCAGGCACAAGAACTGGCGGCGCTGATTGCCGACAAAGGCCCGCAGGCTGCGCTGGCGCACATTTCCGGGCTTGATGCCAACAGCGAGGTTGTCACCGAGGCGGTAACCGCTTATAACGCAATGCAATAATGGTGAACCAGGCGCAGGACTCCCTGCGCCCGAATAACAGATTGTCAGATATGCAGGCAACAATGGAACAAACCCAGGCCTTTGAAAACCGTGTGCTTGAGCGTCTGAATGCTGGCAAAACCGTGCGAAGCTTTCTGATTACCGCCGTCGATCTCCTGACCGAGGCGGTGAATCTTCTGGTGCTTCAGGTATTCCGCAAAGACGATTACGCGGTGAAGTATGCTGTAGAACCATTACTCGACGGCGATGGTCCGCTGGGCGACTTGTCCGTGCGCTTAAAGCTGATTTATGGGCTTGGCGTAATTAGTCGCCATGAATACGAAGATGCGGAACTGTTGATGGCACTGCGGGAAGAGCTGAACCACGACGGCAACGAGTACGCATTTACCGATGATGAAATTCTTGGGCCATTTGGCGAACTGCATTGCGTGGCGGCACTGCCTCCGCCGCCACAGTTTGAACCAATAGACTCCAGTTTGTATGCGATGCAAGTTCAACGCTATCAACAGGCTGTGCGATCAACAATGGTCCTTTCACTGACAGAGCTGATTTCCAAAATCAGCTTAAAAAAAGCCTTTCAAAAGTAAGTACTTTCGCTTACTTCTCCTCTACCGGATTCGGCCGATAAAGTCGGCGATAATATTCCAGACGTTGTAGATATAACGGCACGCTTTCCTCAGGTATACCGGATGGAATCGCGTTACGGGGGGGAAGTTTATTCAGATACTCCCGGAACGCCTGGCTTGATGCCATGAAATCTACGGCTTTATCAATAAGAAGCGGAACGTTTTCACCTAATTTGCCCATAATAATATCTCCGTATTACCCCGCGCCGGGAATGCGCGACCGCCGATTTTAGTTTAGATCCCGATAAAAATGACATTAAGGAAAACGTGCGAAATCCACAACGCTTGCCCTCACCTTCTGATTATATTACTTATTAATCAATGCATTATATGATTTTTGAACCCCAGACTTGTTACCCAACAAAACTATTACAATGCCATCAGTTGTGAACAAAGCACCTGGTCGCGCATACTAGGGGCTATAAATTTATCTTTATCAGAAGCCATCCCATGAAAGAAGTCGAAAAAAACGAAATTAAACGTCTTAGCGATCGCCTGGACGCCATCCGCCACCAGCAGGCCGAACTGTCGCTGGTTGAAGCCGCAGACAAGTATGCCGAGCTGGAAAAAGAGAAAGCTACGCTGGAAGCTGAAATTGCCCGCCTGCGTGAAGTTCATAGCCAGAAACTCAGCAAAGAAGCACAAAAGCTGATGAAGATGCCGTTTCAGCGTGCGATTACCAAAAAAGAACAAGCCGATATGGGTAAGCTGAAGAAGAGTGTCCGTGGGTTAGTCGTAGTGCATCCGATGACTGCACTGGGTCGTGAAATGGGTCTGCAAGAGATGACCGGGTTCTCAAAGACAGCGTTTTAACCCTCTTACCTGTCTATCTCCTTCACATCCCGCGTTGCAGATAAATGCGGGATGTAACAATTATCTTCCTCTTTTTCCTCTGTTTCCTCGTAGAGTCAGTTTTTTACCAGTGGCACTCAATCTGAAAATGCGTTCAGTAAAAGGTTTAGTTCTACGCCTGAAAATGGACGATATCATTCATAAAATAAAACTTTTGCCGGTATTTTTTCCATCCACATTCTAAAAATCCACCCCAAACATTGATTGTGTGAATATTAAATTAAAGCTATTTTTCTTCTTTAAATGCAGTGTTTGACATCTGACAACCCTCCTCATTAAAATCCGCCTCCTTAATACAATTAAACAATTTTAAAACTTAATAAATAATTTTTAGAATGAATGTATTCGCAATATTCATAAAGCCAGCCGTATAAATCACAAAAGCATTAACCACAAATGGACACATCCCTTAGTTCAAATTGCTAGCAGGGATGATATGTAAGGATAACTTTGTATGAATGTGAATAATTTTCTTATAAGCGTCATGGCGGCTTCGACAATGCTGGTATTGTCAGGTTGTGATTACGTCGAAAAAACGAAAGTAGTTGATGAGCTAACAAAACAACAGGAAGAACAAAAGGCCAGAATCGATCAACTCGAAAAACAATTAGAACAGCAAGACAAAAAAACAAGCACCATTGAAAAACAAAATATTAGCGTAATAAACAGTACAAAAACGCTGGCTCAGGTAGTGAAAGAGATTAAACGTCAGCAAGACTACTTTGTCTTTACTGAATTTAACCCAGCGCAAACAAAATATTTTATTTTGAATAATGGGTCTGTGGGTATTGCCGGTCGGGTGTTATCTGTTGAAGCAATAGAAAATGGCAGTGTTATTCATATGTCACTGGCCAATTTATTAAGTGTGCCCGTATCAAATATTGGTTTTCATGCCACCTGGGGCGGTGAAAGACCTACTGTTCAAAAAGAATATGCCAAATGGCAACAACTGCTTTTTAGCACCACCATGAACTCCACGCTGAAATTATTACCGGGTCAATGGCAAGACATTAACTTGACGTTAAAAGGGGTGTCTCCCAACAACCTGAAATACCTGAAGTTGGCTATTAATATGCAGAATATCAACTTCGACAACCTTCCACCTGCTGATAACCGGCAGAAAAAAAGCAAAAAATAAATGCAGTCATTGCACTTATATCAAGGAATAGAGAGCAACAACAATGAACAAAATTTTTAAAGTTATCTGGAACCCTGCAACGGGGAGTTACAGCGTCGCCAGCGAAACGGCAAAAAGCCGTGGGAAGAAGAGCGGGCGCAGCAAGCTGTTAATTTCTGCATTAGTTGCCGGTGGACTGATGTCGTCGTTCGGGGCAGGTGCAGGTGCACTTGATGGTGGTGCGAGCATTGAAACTCCCCAAGAAGGCGATAGCTGGATTGCTATCGGAAAGAATGCAAAAGCTACCTCAAAGACAGAGGGAGGAGTCGCAGTTGCAATAGGAACCGGAGCGACAGCCAGTGGAGAAGGAAGTACCGCATTCGGTTACGAGAGTCAGTCGTTGGGTGAGATATCAATAGCTATAGGGCACATGTCTATAGCCACTGGGGACAGATCCACAGCATTCGGTAGCGGCGCAGAGTCAAAAGCAGAGTATTCCCTTGCATTGGGTGGGATGACTTATACCGGTGGTACATACTCTACTGCAATAGGTAGAGGCTCAAGAGTAGAAGATGGTGCTGATTATGCAGCCAGCCTTGGTTACCAGGCATTAGCCGCAGGAAAGTATAGTCTGGCATTCGGCTCAGATACAAAAGCCAATGCCATTGATAGCCTGGCATTTGGAAGACTGGCTTTAGCGAATGCCGATGGTGCCATTGCAATGGGTGCCGCAAGCGAAGCCAATGGATTATATAGTTTGGCATTGGGTTCAAGCAGCATAGCTAACGCGGACAATACCGTTGCGCTTGGATATGGAGCCAATGCAACCAAAGCTGGAGCAATGGCTTTCGGTCAGGCAGGAAAAGCAGACGGTTTAAATTCTATTGCGCTGGGTAATAAAAGTCAGTCAAGCGGCGAAAACAGTATTGCGCTTGGACAAGAAAGCGTTGCCGGTACTGAAAAAAGTATTGCAATTGGTAGCCTGTCCAGTGTAACGGGTGTCAACTCCGTTGCTCTGGGCACGGGTTCCACAGCGGTGGAAGATAATACTGTTTCAGTAGGTAACGACACACTACAGCGTAAAATTGTCCACATGGCAAAAGGCGATATTAGCAGTACCAGTACTGATGCCATCAACGGTTCACAGCTTTATGATATCAGTAAGTCAGTCGCAGACCGTCTGGGCGGCGGCGCCTCCGTGAGTACTGCAGGGATTGTTAACGCCCCTAACTACAAACTGCAAAGCGGTACTTTTAATAATGTTGGCGAAGCGTTAAAAAGTCTTGACGATAATACATTGCAATGGGACTCGCTTAAAAAAGTCTACAGTGCAAAACACGGTTCCGATGCCACCAGCAAAATCACCAACGTTACGGCGGGTGAGCTGAACGCATCCAGTACCGATGCGGTTAACGGTTCTCAGTTAAAAACCACTAACGACAACGTGGCAACCAACACCACTAATATCAGCAACCTGACCGGCGATGTTGCTAACAACACCACCAATATCACTAATCTGACGAATGACGTTGCCGCCAATACCACCAGTATCACCAACCTGGCTGATACAGTGACTAACCTTGGTGCGGATGCGCTGGCATGGGATGACGCCTCAGGTGCATTCACCGCCAAACACGGCACCGATGACACCAACAAAATCACTAACGTTAAAGACGGTGATTTGACTGTTGACAGTAAAGATGCCGTTAACGGCTCTCAGTTGAAAACCACTAACGACAACGTGGCAACCAACACCACTAATATCAGCACCCTGACCGGCGATGTTGCTAACAACACCACCAATATCACTAATCTGACGAATGACGTTGCCGCCAACACCACCAGTATCACCAACCTGGCGGATACGGTAACTAACCTTGGCGCGGATGCGCTGGCATGGGATGACGCCTCAGGTGCATTCACCGCCAAACACGGCACCGATGACACCAGCAAAATCACCAACGTTAAAGACGGTGATTTGACTGTTGACAGTAAAGATGCTGTTAACGGCTCTCAGTTAAAAACCACTAACGACAACGTGGCAACCAACACCACTAACATCAGCACCCTGACCGGCGATGTTGCTAACAACACCACTAACATCACTAATCTGACGAATGACGTTGCCGCCAATACCACCAGTATCACCAACCTGGC
>NZ_PZKQ01000024.1:0-4308 GCF_003046645.1 Escherichia sp. MOD1-EC6475
ATATAGGGGCAAATCCATAAATACAGGGAGTATCACGAGACGTCTGGATAAGAGGAATAACCAGAATAAATTGGTAAGGAATAAAGACACTTATTTCTATTGAGAAAAAACATTCATCCTGATGTGATTAGTATCAATGAAATAATGTGCTTGTATGGTTGATAAAAAATGCATCACTAAAGAAAAAACAGTATGAATAAGAATATACGAATTTTACAGTTTCTGGTCAGTATACTTTATTCTGTGCAGTCTCATTTTTCTGGTGCGCAAACAATACAACTGAATGGTAATGGTATACCTGAAAGTATAACCAGGAGTATTACAGGTGTTGATGGAAACGCGGCGCTTAATATTAGCGTGCCGTATAAAACAAGTTATACTCAAAATATACTATCTGTTGAAAGCAGTATTAACATCAAAGGAGGAACAAGCAATACATCAATCGGTGGTGCAGGTGTCTACGGTGAAAACTTTACGCTAAATAATAATGGTAGTGTTTGGGGAGGAGATGGATATAATGGTGGAGTTGCTGTTAGTGGCAACAAAATATCTATAAACAATTACAGAAATGTATATGGGGGTAATGGTCTTGGTGGCTCAGGAAGTAGCGGAGGTGCAGGGTTAAGCGGGGATGATATTATAGTTGATAATTACAGAAGTATATACGGAGGTGATGATCTAGGTGGGACAGGTGGTTCCGGTGTAACCGGGAGCAATATTACAGTGCATAATTCCGGAGGAATATGGGGCGGTAATGGCGTAAACGGTGGTGATGGTATTAATGGTAGTAATCTTTTCATTACTAACGACAACATAATATCTGGGGGATATGGAATAAAACAAGGGGGAGATGCTATTTCTGGAAATCAAATCACTTTGAATAATAACGGTATTGTTCAGGGGGGATATGGCCCCGACGGTGGTTGCTCTGTTTATGGAGAAAATATCCATATTAATAATCATGGTAATCTTTCAGGATTATATAATAGCCAAAAAGATGCTTATAATACATCAATAATTTTTTCTGGCGGGTATAATTCATTAGATATTTATTCAGATTCTGTGATTAATGGTGATATTAAACTAGCTAGTATACCTGTTAATGGTACAAATGAATTAATTATTAAAAACATCAATAACGCAACAGCAATTAATGGTGGGCTAATGATTGGGAATGGCTCATCTGTTTATCTGTCAGGCAAGAACTCCATTTTTAACGGAAATATAAGTATTGATGAAGACGCATCTATGAACCTGTCTGTAGGAAATGCTAATGTTCACGCAAATACTATTACATTAAAAAGTGATTCATGGCTTAATATAGACACATCAATTAAGAACTGGACTCAAGACTATTACACATTATTGTCGTCAGACACAGGTATCTCGATCGCTGATAATAGTCACATTGTACAATACAATGTATTACTGACAGAAGGTGCTGAAAGTTATGTTTATACGTCTTTAAATGACGACGATAACAAACTGATATCCATGCTGAGATGGAATAATACAAAAGGGATGGGATATGGAACCTTTAATATAGAAAAAGATGCAACTCTGAACATAGGCGTTTCTCTTTCCGATAATCTTTCACCTTTATTATATGATGGCTGGGACGGCAAAAGTCTGACAAAATCAGGTAATGGTACTCTTATACTTTCTGCAACAAACAACTATACAGGAAATACAGAGGTTAAATCTGGCGTATTAATTCTTGCTGCACCTGATGCTCTTGGTCGGACTGAGTATTTATATTTATCCCGTGGCGCAGAACTGGATATGAATGGGTATCCTCAGACAATAAGTAAACTACTGACGGCTGCAGGCTCTGTGCTGAACATTCATGGCGGAAGCCTGATACTGAATAATGGAGGAGAATCTGCAGGTACTATTGCAGGGGATGGTTCTCTGAACATAAATGGGGGAATGCTTGATATAACGGGTAATAATCGTAATTTTTCCGGTGTTTTTACCGTGAATAAGGGGGCTCAGTTAGCTGTATCCTCGGCTGATAATCTGGGGACAGCCTTTGTTGATAACTATGGCACATTAACTCTGAACAGTACATCAGCATGGCAGCTTACCAACAATATCAGTGGTTATGGTAATGTTCGCAAGACGGGAGCAGGTGCACTGAACATTAGCGATAACGCAAAATGGACCGGGATGACAGATATTATTCAGGGGACAGTGATACTGGGGAACGCAGATTCACCGGTGATGCTCGGCAGTAACCAGGTCATTGTTGAAGAGCAGGGCAAACTCTCCGGGTTTGGGGGCGTTGCAGGAAATCTGAGCAATAGTGGTATAGTCGATCTCACTACATATATGCCGGGTAATATACTGACTGTCGGAGGGAATTACACTGGCAGAAATGGACTTATTCTCCTCCAGACAGAAACAGGTGGTGACAATTCGAAAACAGATCGTCTGGTGATTAAAGGTAATGCCAGTGGCCGTACCCGTGTCGCTGTTACTCAGGCCGGTGGTACTGGTGCAGAGACACTTAATGGGATTGAAGTGATTCACGTCAGTGGCAATGCTGATAATGCTGAATTCATTCAGACGGAACGTATTACAGCCGGAGCTTATGATTACATACTGAAACGTGGTCAGGGGATTAACAGCACTAACTGGTATCTGATTAGCAGAAAAGACATTCCTGTACCACAACCTGAAGCTGTACCGGAAAACCATGATAATAATTTGCGTCCTGAGGCAGGTAGCTATGTTGCCAGTATTGCTGCTGCAAATAATCTGTTTGTAACGAATCTGTATGAACGACAGGGACAGGAGTTGTATATCAGCCACATGACAGGAGAAGAAAATGAAGCAGGTATCTGGATGTATAATAAAGGAAAACATAATCGCTGGCGTGACAACAGTAGTCAGCTGAGAACCCGGGGGAATAGCTACGTTGTGTTAATAGGGGGAGATATAGCTCAGTGGAGCCTGAATGGTACCGATCGCTGGCATACAGGTATGATGGCTGGCTATGGTCATAATAATAACAGTACGAATGCCCTGAGCACCGGATACCATTCGGAAGGAAGAATGAATGGATACACAGCGGGTCTTTATGCAACATGGTATGCCAATGATGAAACACACAATGGTTCTTATCTTGATAGCTGGCTGCAATACAGCTGGTTTGATAATCATATAAATGGAGAACGGCTGCCTGCTGAGTCATGGAAGTCAAAAGGGTTTACGGTATCTCTGGAAGCAGGATATTCATGGAAGGCTGGAGAGTTTACCGACAATTACAAGGGAAGTCATGAATGGTATGTTCAGCCGCAGCTTCAGGTTGTCCGGATGAATGTAAAATCAGACAAATATCATGAAAGTAACGGAACCAGTATTGAAAATACCGGTAACGGAAATATTCTCACCCGCCTGGGAGCAAGAACATGGCTTACCAGCAAAAACGGTAAAAATACGCGGTATGCGGTTCCGTTCAGACCATTTGTGGAGGCACACTGGTTGCACAATAGTCGTGTTTTCGGCACCAGTATGAATGGTGTAAGTATATACCAGGATGGTGCGCGTGATATCGGAGAAATAAATGGTGGTGTTGTGGGAATGATAACACCAGAAGTAGCATTCCGGGCTGATGCAGGCATTCAACTTGGAGAACATGGATACCATAATACATCTGCCATGTTGAGTGTGGAATATCGTTTCTGATGTGTCTTTACATTATAAATATCCTTCACAAAATATTGTTGATAAGACATGGTTAGGTGGTGAGCTGCCTCGGAAAATATGACGACAGTCATGATTTCTAAGAGATTTGAAATGCGTTGATAACAAAATCTGAAATATAGGAGTCTGTTTAGGATTGTGTGTAAATGCCTTTTCTCAGAAGTAACCGTCCAGGCGGTCACTGAATCCGATAATAAAGCGGCTTATTGCCATACCCCAGTCCTTCAACGGCATCGTCCATTTCGGGGACGATGCCTGTATTGCCAGACACACCACTTTTTTCACCGGCTCGTCTGTCGGAAACACTTACGCTTTTTGATCGCATGGCGGATCACGCTGTTTAGCGACCCGATGGCATTCGTCAGCGACAGCGACGACTCTTACCGCTGGAACGAAGTGGATAAGCGCTTCAGTGTCGACGACACGCCGAACGAGCCGAACCGCTTCGGCTGGGTGGGGGAAATCGATCCATATGGTTATTTTTCAGAAAATAATGAGAACATCTGTGCTTTATATAACCAGATAAAACCACGCAATAAGCATAAATATTACAGGTGATAATACTTTTATTTATCACTTCGGTGGTGATGCTGCCAACTT